>JACZUY010000086.1:0-410 GCA_022572945.1 Pseudomonadota bacterium | reverse complement strand
GGCACGCCGAGCTTGTCAGCGACGATCTGGGCGAAGGTGGTGTCGTTGCCTTGGCCGTGGGCGTGCGAGCCGGTGAAGACGGTCACGTTGCCGGTAGGGTTGAAGCGGATCTGCGCCACTTCCCACAGGCCGAGACCGAATCCGATCGCACCCGCGACATTCGACGGCCCCAAGCCGCAGACCTCGATGTATGTCGAGAAGCCAATTCCGCGAAGCTTGCCACGGCTCTTGGCCTCTTCGCGGCGCGCCGCGAAGCCGCCGTAATCGGCCATCTCGAGGGCCTTGTCCAGGATCGGCTCAAAATCGCCGCTGTCATAGGCGACCACCGTCGGCGTTTGGTACGGGAACGCATCTGGCGGGATGAAGTTGCGGCGGCGGATTTCGACCGCGCCGATCCCGGTCTCACGGGC
>JACZUY010000245.1 GCA_022572945.1 Pseudomonadota bacterium | reverse complement strand
CGGCCGCGCGGCGCGGCGCGGCGAGGCGCTGCGCGTGTTCACCGGCGCGCCGATGCCCGCAGGGCCGGACACGGTGTTGATGCAGGAGGACTGCCGCGAGGACGGCGGCGAGGTCGCCATCATTCCCGGCATCAAGCGTGGCGCCAACCGCCGTTTCGCCGGCGAGGACGTCGCGGCGGGGCGCACCATCCTCACGCGCGGGCGGCGGCTGAGGCCCCAGGACGTCGGCCTTGCCGCCTCGATCGGCCGCGCCGAGATCGTAGTCTACCAACGGCTCCGGGTGGCGATCTTCTCGACCGGCGACGAGGTGCGCGAGCCCGGCGCGGCGTTGCCGCCGGGCGCGATCTACGACGCCAACCGGTACACGCTCGCCGCGCTCCTCGATGGGCTGGGCTGCGCCGTGACCGATCTCGGCATCCTGCCCGACGACGCCGGCGTGATGCGCGCCGCGCTCGATAAGGCGGCGGACGGGCACGACCTCCTGTTCACCTCGGGCGGCGTTTCGGTCGGCGAGGAGGACCACGTGCGCGACGTGGTCGAGGCGCTGGGCGGGCTGCATTTCTGGCGGCTGGCGATCAAGCCGGGGCGGCCGATCGCGCTCGGCCAGGTCAAGCGGGTGCCGTTCGTCGGGCTACCGGGCAATCCGGTGGCGGCGATGGTGACGTTCCTGCGCATCGCCCGGCCGCTGATCCTCGGCCTCGCCGGCGGCACCGACGTGGCGCCGACGCTGTTCCGGGTGCGCGCCGGCTTCGACCACAAGAAAAAGCCCCGCCGCCGCGAGTGGGTGCGGGCGCGGCTGGTGACGCTTGCCGACGGCGGGCTCACCGCCGAGAAGTTCCCGCGCCAGGGCGCCGGCATTCTGTCGTCGCTCGTCGAGTCCGACGGACTCGTTGAATTGCCCGAGGACATGACCCACCTGACCAAGGGAACGATGGTCGATTTCCTGCCGTTCAGCGAGGTCGACGGATGAAGATCCTGTACTTCGCCTGGCTGCGGACCAAGATCGGCGCCGCGAGCGAAGAGGTCGAGCCGCCCGACGAGGTCAGCGACGTCGCCGGCCTCCTCGACTGGCTCAGGCGCCGCGGCGGCGGCTACGCCGACGCGCTCAAGGAGCCGTCGCTGGTGCGCGTCGCGGTCAACCTCGAATACGTCGGATACGACCACCCGATCGCCGCCGGCGACGAGGTCGCGCTGTTCCCGCCGGTCACGGGAGGGTGAGACCGGCGATCAAAACGACGGGGTCGTTTTTGTGGCCGGAGCCGGCGGCCGAGGGCCCATACGACAAGCCAACGCGTTGGCTTGTCGGTACCAGGAGCGAACGACAATGAGCGTCCGGGTCCAGCAGGAGGACTTCGACGTCGGCGCCGAGATCGAGGCGCTGGTCCGCGGCAACCACAAGATCGGCGGCGTCGCCAGCTTCGTCGGCGTGGTCCGCGACGTCGCCGGCGATCAGCCCATCGAGGCGATGGAGCTCGAGCACTATCCCGGCATGACCGAGAAGAAGCTCGCCGAGATCGAGGCCGAGGCCAACCAGCGCTGGCCGCTCGAGGCGAGCCTGATCGTCCACCGCACCGGCCGGCTCGCGCCGGGCGAGCGCATCGTGCTCGTCGTCACCGCCTCGGCGCATCGAAAGGCGGCGCTCGACTCGTGCGCGTTCCTCATCGACTGGCTCAAGACCAAGGCGCCGTTCTGGAAGCTCGAGGAGACCGCGGACGGCGGCAAATGGGTCGACGCCCGCGACGCCGACGACAGCGCCGCGCGCCGCTGGATCGAATCGTGACCGCCGCGGCGGCTGACGCTGTACGTGGCCGATAGGTTCCGAACCACAGAGGCACAGAGAAAAATCACGAAAATAAGAAAAACAACCACCAAGACACAAAGACACAAAGGCAGAAAGTTATTTTCCGCATGAAAGGTGTATATACACCTTTTTGGTTTTTCTTTGCCTCTGTGGTTGATTCGGTTTTCTGTGTTTGTCCCGCCGCGCGCCCTGGTGCGAAAGCCGAGGGGCCGGATGGCCCCGCCCAGCGCCTGAGGGAGCATTAGGCTGAGTCCTTATCAAGGGCTCGCCGGTATCACGCCGTCCAGCCTTCGCAGCCGAAGCGGCTGCTCCCGCCTTCGCGCAGCCCGCTTCGGCGGGCGTAGGAAGGTCGGCGGAGTCGGCAGCTCGTCGAAGAGCGAGGCCCGAAGTGATCAACCCGAAACCATATTACCGGGTTGCGGCGCCCGAGCTCGTTCTTGCTGACGGGTCCGCCAGCGCGGTCGAGACCACCCACCAGCCCGGCCGGGCCGCGGCCATGCGCGCGGCCGCGGACGACGCCTCGCCGGCGGTCGCGAACAGGCCGAAGCAGGTGGCGCCGCTGCCGCTCATGCGCGCCAGCAGGCAACCGGGTTCGGCCGCGAGCGCCGTGAGCGTGTCGCCGACCGCCGGTGCGAGCCG
>JACZUY010000244.1 GCA_022572945.1 Pseudomonadota bacterium | reverse complement strand
GAACGTGAGCCCGTGGATGTGCCGCGTCCCGCCGGCGTCGTAGCACACGCCATCGAGGACGAGCGGCAGGATCGCGCGCGCCACCGTCACTGCCCCCGCGCCCGCGCGGCGTCGCGCACGGCCTGCGCCGCGCCGGTGACCCCGAGCGCCAGCGCCAGCAGGACCATGCCGAGCGCCAGCGCGAGCACCAGATTGCCCTTGCTCGTTTCGAGCGCGATCGCGGTGGTCATGACCCGGGTCGCGTGGTCGATGTTGCCGCCGACGATCATCACCGCGCCGACCTCGGCGAGGGCGCGCCCGAAGCCGGCGAGGACGACCGTGACCAGCGTGTAGCGCCCGTCCCACAGCAGCGTCGGCATGGCGCGGCCGGGCCCGGCGCCGAGCGAGCGCAACTGCTCCTCGTACTCGGCCCACAGGTCCTCGACGACCTGGCGGGTGAGCGCGGCGATGATCGGCGCGATGAGCACGGTCTGGGCGACGATCATCGCCGCCGGCGTGAACAGAAGGCCGAAGACGCCGAGCGGCCCGGCGCGCGACAGCATCAGATAGACCACCAGGCCGACGACCACCGGCGGCAGGCCCATCAACGCGTTGAGCAGCGCGGCGACGCCGGCGCGGCCGGGGAAACGGAACAGCGCCACCGCGGCGCCCAGCGGCAGCCCGATCGCCGCGGCCAAGCCCACCGCCGTGAGGCTGACGCGGAGGCTTAAGGTCACGATCTCGATGAGGTCGCGATCGAGCGCCCCGATCAGCGAAATCGCCGTCCCGACCGCCGCGCCAAGCTCGCTCACGGCGCGTCCCGGCGCGTCGCCGCCGCGCGCTTCCCATACTGCAAATTCATACGTCTTTAGCCTATTTTTTACGAATATCGGCTAAATCCGTAAAATTTGCAACCATACGCGGAGTGAAGATAGGCCGGAGACGAGGCGAGCGAGCCGCTGCGTCGGGGCATCAGGGCCTGGTCTATTGGCGTTTGGCGCGGACTGCGGCGGCGCGGGCTTCGAGTTCGGCGGCCTCGGCGTTGCGCCCGGCGCGGCGCAGGAGCGCGGCGTAGTTCTCGAGGGTTTGGGCGACGTCGGCGTGGCCGGGGCCGAGGCGGGCCTCGAGAATCTCGAGCGCGCGCTCGTAGAGCGGCTCGGCGGCGGCGAGGAAGCCCCGGTCGCGGAACAGGTTCGCCAGGTTGTTGAGGCTCTGCGCCACGTCCGCGTGGTCGGGGCCGAGCGCCCGCCGGCGGATCTCGAGCGAGCGCCGGTAGAGCGCGAGCGCGTCGTCGTAGCGGTCCTGCGACCGGTAGAGCGCGGCGAGGTTGTTGAGCGTCGTCGCGGTGTGCGGGTGGTCGGGGCCGAGCGTCTGCTCGACGATGGCAAGCGCGCGCTGGTAAAGCGCCTCGGCCTCGGCGTCGCGGCCCCGCGTTGCGTAGAGCTCGGCGAGGTTGTTGAGGCTCTCGGCGACCTCGGCGTGCACCGGCCCGAGCGCCTTCTCGCGGATCGCCAGCGCCTCCTCGTGCAACAGCTCGGCCTCGTCGAGCCGGCCCCGGAAACGGTACAGCTCGGCGAGGTTGTTGAGGCTCTTGGCGACGGCCGGGTGATCCGGGCCGAGCGCCCGCTTCCAGATCGCGAGCGCGCGCTGCAAAAGCGGCTCGGCCTCGCCGTAGCGCCCCTGCGCGCGGTAGAGCGCGCCGAGGTTGTTGAGCGCCACCGCCACGTCGGCGTGGTCCGCGCCGAGCGTCCGTTCGAGCACCGGCAACGCCTGCCGGTAGAGCGTCTCGGCCTCGTCGTAGCGGCCCAGGGCCTTGTAGACCAGCGCCACGCTGGCGGCGAGCGCCGCGGTCGTCGCGTGGTCGGGGCCGAGCTCCTGCGCGCCGAGACGCAGCGCCCGTTCGGCGAACCGCGCCGCCTCCTCGAAGCGGCCTTCGGAATAGAGCCCGGCGAAGCGGTTGTATGCGTCGGTGACCGCGGGAGACTGCCCCGGCGCGGCGCCCGGCCACAGCATCAGCGCGACCAAGGCGCTCACTATCCAGGCGCGGGCCGCCATGCCGTCGCGCTCCGTTTCGAGATGGCCGGCGGAATGTTTCCGGGCCTTGACCCGACTCTAGAGCATTATTCGTTCACCTTTACACAGTTAAAGGTGAACTGCGTTCAATCGCCACGCAGGCTTCCGCCGCATAAGCGGCGGCCCGCAGTCGCGGGCTTGCGCAATCCGAACGCTTGGAATCGTTCGGATTACGCTCTATCGGCGGCGCATGGCGGCGGCAAGCCGCGCCGTCGGTGGCGGGCGCGCGGCGTGACGATATCGCCCGTGGCGGCGCGGCGCTCGCGCCGCAACACTTGGCGGGAACGCCGTTCCGCGCCATATTGCCGTCATGGACGGGTATCTTCTCAAGCCCAACCCGGCCGATCCCAGGCTCACCGAGCGGGTCTCGGGGGTCGATCACGAGGGCCGGCGGGTCGACACCTCGGTGGTCGTCGAGCG
>JACZUY010000243.1 GCA_022572945.1 Pseudomonadota bacterium | reverse complement strand
GGATGATCCGCTGGTCGAGGCGCTGGGGGAGTGGGTGTTTTTGGGGGAATCTTGAGGGTTTTGGGCCCTCCGGGCTAAGCCACAAGTGGTCGTGTGACGATAAGAGGGGAAATTCACTTGTGCGGCGAATCCCCGGGCGGGTAGACTATCGGCTGTAATGTCGAATCCCGAACAATACGTTCCGCAACATCCGCTGGTCTCGCGCCGCGCGATGATTCAGGCCGGCGCCGTTGGGCTGTTGGGATTGGGCACAAACCATCTCGACGCCTTGCGGGCCGTGGCCGCGGATTCGGATCGCTCCAAGTCGAAGGCCAAGCGGGTTATCTACATTTTTCTCTCCGGCGGATTGGCCCAGCACGAGAGCTTCGACATGAAGCCCGACGCGCCGCAGGCGATCCGCGGTGAGTTCAAGCCGATCAAGACGGCAACGCCGGGCATCGACATCTGCGAACACTTGCCGATGCTGGCCCAGCGAAGCGAACATTGGGCGCTGGTTCGCTCGCTGACCCATCCGTACAACGAACACTCCGACGGGCATCTGGCGATGTTCACCGGGCGGACGATGATGCCGCCGGGGTTCGATCGCAGCAAGCCGAAGCTCAGCGATTGGCCGTCGATCGCCGCGATCACCAGCGCCGTATCGCGCGCGAGCATCGCGTGGCGCAGGATAACCGGCACCTCGTCCGGCGCGAGGCGGCGGAAGAGGCGCGCGTCCGCGTCGATCTCGAGCGCGCGCGGCTTGGCGTCCACCGTCAGGGTAAACCGCTCGATCCGGTCGGGGAGCGCCACGCGGTGCTCACGATCGCCGCTCTCGGTTTCGACCGTCACCGGGACGGAGAGCGCGTACGCCGGGGAGTCCTGGATAAGCGTGAAGGAGACGCGATATCCGTCCCCCGCCGGCTCGGCGGTGACGCTCCGCAGACCGATCGACGGCGCGCCGGTGCGCCTCAGCCACTGGGCGAAGAAGCCGCCGAGGTCGCGCGCGGACGCGTCCTCGAACGCGCCTCTCAGGTCGTCCCACGAGGCGCGGCGGAAGCGGTGATTTTGCCAGAACGCGCGGATCGCCGTATCGAAGGCCGCCGCGCCGATCTCGTCGCGCAGCATGACGAACAGCATCGCCGGCTTGTGGTAGCCCGTCACCTGCGACGCGCCGTGGCTGCGCCCCCGAAAATCCCGCACCGGCCGGTCGCGCACGGCCGGCAGCGCGGCGTAGTCGCGCAGCCACCTGAGCCGCATCTCGCGCGCCTCGCCGCGGCGCTCGGCGAACGCATGGTCGGCCATGAAGGTGGTCAGCCCTTCGGCCCAGTTGCCGGTCGCATAGTCGATGGTGACGCCGTTGCCCCACCAGTTGTGCAGAACCTCGTGGCCGAGCGAGGTGTCGCGGATGAAGGGGAGTGCGAGCACGCGCGTTCCCATGTAGGTGAGGCCGGGAAATCCGAGCCCCACGGGCAGCGGGCTCGAGACGACGTGGAAGGCGGAGAACGGGTAGTCGCCGATCGAGCCCTCGTAGAGCTCGAGGTACTCGGCGGTCTTCTCCAGATAGGCGTCGGCGAGGTCGGCGATTTCGGGGTGGAAATAGGTCCGCAGCCGCGTCTCGCCGTGGAACCGCTCGGTGACCGCGTACGGCCCCGCCATCAGCACGATGTCCTCGGCCGGCCGGTCGAAGACGAAGCGCGCGCGGTAGCGGCCGTCCGCGACCTCCTCGCTCGCCAGCCGCCCCGGCGCCACCGCGCGCTGGTCCTCGGGCACGTCGATCGTGAGGTCATAGGTGAACGGGCGGTCGCCGAAGTCCGGGTACCAGCCGGCGCCGCCCGGCAGATAGCTGCCTTCGGGCCCGACCACCGCCTGGGCCGGACCGCCGGGGCCTCCCGGGCCTTCCGGCGGGGCCAGGATCGCGCGGTAGCCGATGGTCGCTTCGTGCATCATCGAGCCGTGGAACCCGATTTCCCACCTGCCGTCGCGGCTCCCGAAGGTTATTCCGCCGCCGATGGCGATCTGGTTGATGGACGCTCCCGGCGGCGGCTTCAGGACCGCGACGCCGCTGCCCTCGACGCGGAGACGATCGACGACCGTGATCGCGCCGGTTCCGGGCTCGAGCGTAACCCGAAGCTGATGATGGATCGGCGCCGTCCCCGGTTCGGCGATCGCCAACCCAGGCCACAACAGGATGGCAATGACGATGAGCCGGATCACGGCCCGGGCGCAAACCTGGCGACGATGTCGAGCCTCTCGCCGCCGCGCTCGACCGCGAGCGGCAGCCAAGTGCCCGGCGCCTGCCTCTGGACCACGGCGATCAGGCCGGCGTTGTCCGCGACCGCGACGCCGGCGGCCTCGACGATGAGGTCGCCCTTGCGGATTCCCGCGGCCTCGGCGACGCTTTCCGCCACCACCTCGATCACGCGCACGCCGCCGTCGCCGCCGCGAATGATCACCCCCAGGCGCGGCTTCGGCGGCTCGGGCCGCGCGGCCGGTGGCGCGA
>JACZUY010000242.1 GCA_022572945.1 Pseudomonadota bacterium | reverse complement strand
CCGGATGCCGGCACACAGGATACCGCGGGGTTGGGATCGCAGTTGTCCGACGCGGTGGCATCGGCGTAGGCCACCACCGCCCCGCCTGGCCCGGTGCACTCGGCGGTGACGTCGGCAGAGCAGGCGATCGACGGATCCTCATCATCGGTCACCGTCACGGTTTGTTGACACGTGGTGGGATTGCCCGCCGTGTCGGTCACCGTCCAGGTCACGGTCGTTGTACCTACCGGGTAGGCTGCGAGCCCGTCGTTGCCGACCCCGGTTCGTCGTTCGCCATGCGCATCTTCCCGGTTGTCGCTCGCCGCTCCCGCTTACGTCTCCTGCGCCTCGCTCACGCTCACCGGGGCGCCGACGGCGAGACCCAGCGCCTCGGCGGCGCGTCCGCGATTCACCGCGATCTCGGCGAGGCCGTTGGAATTCTCGTACCAGAACGGCTCCCCGGCGGGCGCGTCGGCGAAGGTGCGCGCGGACGCAAGCGCGACGCCGTTGACCGCGAGGTTTTGTCCGGGCCGGAGCGACCGCGCCCGCAATCCGGTAATGGCGTTGCCGAAGTGGTCGATGTAGACGATCTGCGCGAGGTCGTCGGGCCAGTCGTCGCCGGGTCCGGTCGTCCCGCGCAGGCGCTCGCCCGACGGCGGCTCGCCGCGCGCCAGGCGGCCGGCTTCGGGGGCGAACAGGTCACGCCCGTGGAAGCTCGCCGAAAGCCGCCCGGGCGGCGCTTCGATCGCCCACCAGTGCGCCGTTCGCGCGCGCCGCGCGACGATCGCGAAGAGCCCGTTGTCGGGTCCCACGTACCAGCGGCCATCGGCCTGCGCCGCCACCGGCCGCCGCGTCGCCGAGCCGACCCCGGGATCGACGACGCACAGGAACACCGCGTCGTCGGGGAACGCCTCGGCATAGGCCGCGAGCAGGTAGGCCGACGGCTTGGGATCGTGCGCCGGGGCGTCGTGGAACAGGTCGACCACCGCCGCCAGCGGCGCCTCGCGGTGGAGGACAGCCTTCATCTGGCCGACGTAGGGCCCTTCGAGGCCGAAGTCGGTGAACAGCACGATCAGCGGCCGGGTCACGGTTCACTCGCCGATCAGGTGCAGCGCGAGACGCCGCGTGTGGGGGGCCGCGCGGTGCTCGAACACGTAGATCGCCTGCCAGGCGCCGAGCGCCATGCGCCCGCCCGACACCGGGACGTTGATCTGCGACTGGGTGAGCGCCGAGCGGATGTGGGCCGGCATGTCGTCGGGGCCCTCGGCGTTGTGGCGGTAGAGGCTGGTCGATTCGGGCGCGAGCCGGGCGAAGAAGGCGTCGAGGTCGCGCAGGACGTCGGGGTCGGCGTTCTCCTGGATGACGAGCGACGCCGAGGTGTGGCGAATGAACACCGTCAACAGCCCGTCGTGAACCGCCTGCCCGGCGAGCCACGCGTCGATCTCGGGCGTCACGTCGTAGAGGCCCGCGCCCCGCGTCGATACCGAAAGCTGATGGCCGACCTGCCGCATGCGGTCCTCGACTGCCGCAAGGCGTTCACGGTACACGGTTTCGGCTTCGCGGCCCCGATTTATTGTGATCAAAGGGGATGCGGGGAAGACAACAGATAGGTGTATATACACCTAACACGAGCAGTCATTTTGATTGACTCGTGATGACCGCTGGCAAGCGCGCCAGCTTTGATCGCAATAATTGGACGCCGCCGCGAATGCTTACGTCAAGCCTGCGTGCCGATTGAATGCGCATCGGTCATTAACTTTATGACCGCTGGTATGACATTCGATAGCGGTCACTATTGCCGGCGAATGGAAAGCGCACCCATCGCCGCGGATCGTGTGGGCGCTTGTCGCCGCAGAGCCTTTCGGAATATGGGCCGGTTCGGCGGGCCGAACCCCACTTCGAACGCTCTCGCGCGATCAAAAGCGCGCGCGCGGGGCCGCCCGGCGCTTGGAGGAAGCGTTCGCGCGGGGTACGGTGAGGGCGACGATCACGACCGGGAATCATGAAGCGAATTCTCTTTGCCGCCGCTTTGGCCGGCTGCCTTGCTTTCCCGGCGGCGGCCGATTACTGGGCCGACTTCGAGGTGGCGATTCAGGCCTACGCCGACGGCGCCCACGGCGCGGCGCTCGAGCGCTTCCGGCCGCTCGCCGAACGCGGCGACAACCGGGCGCAGTACTGGCTCGGCATCATGTACGTCGAGGGCAAGGGCGTGCCGCGGGACGAGGTGCGCGCGCACATGTGGCTCAGCCTCGCGGCGGACGGCGGCAACCGCGCTGCACGCCTGGGGCGGGATGGCATCGCCCGGCGCATGAGCGCGGCCGAGATCGCCGAGGCCGAGCGCCTGGCCGCCGCGTGGCGGCCCGCCGAATAGCGCCGAATGCGCAATGTCGCAACTCATGCGACATTGCTGCGTTCAGTCGCCACGCAGGCCAAATCTTATATCGACCAAACCCGGGCCGCAGGGGCGGCAGCCCCCAATTCGTTGCGATCAAAAGGGGGCGCG
>JACZUY010000085.1 GCA_022572945.1 Pseudomonadota bacterium | reverse complement strand
GCCAAGCTCGCGTACTTGCACGGCCGCGGCAAGGGCCTGCCGACGGATTACGCGGCGGCGGCGCGGTGGTTTCGCGAGGCCGCCGAGCAGGGACACGCCGAGGCGCAGTTCAACCTGGGAATCCTTTACGCCACGGGAGCCGGCGTCGAACGCGACCGGGTCCAGGCGCTGATGTGGTTGATACTCGCCGACAGCGCCGGGGTCGAGGCCGCCCGCGAGCGCCGCCGACAGATCGCCGCGGAACTGAGTCCGCCGGACGTCGAAGAGGCAGAGATTCTCGCCGATGCCTTGCGACCCGTTGACGCGCCGCCCGCGCCGCCGTCCTCCAAGCCATCACCCGTGACCTCGGTGTCGGCGAGCCTGCCCGCAGCGTGGGCCAACCGGAAGGCGCCGCCGCAACGGGCGCCGGCCCCAACCGCCGGGTCCAGCGCAGTTTTGATCCATCTCGCCTCCTACCGCACCCCCGAGGCCGCGGCCAGCGGTTGGCGGCGACTGCGTAAGGCATACGCCGACTTGCTTGGCAAGCTCGACCACAGCATCGTCGCGGTCGATCTGGGCGCGCAAGGTACTTTTTTCCGCCTTCAGGCCGGCCCGTTGAGGAACCGGAACGAGGCCGAGGCGTTGTGCGCGCGGCTGAAGCGCCACGATCTCTATTGCGCGCCGGCGTTCTGACCCGGTCGCCCGGCAGCGCACGCATTCGCGCACGGATAGATTCTGCCAGTACCTGGAGACGGAGCGGTTCACCACGCCAAACAAGCCGGTCAACCCTGGAAAAGTCCTAAAGCGAGCACCAGCGCCCGCACCGTCGCCGGGCGGCGCGAAGATGCGTTGCCACCGCCGACGCGATCCGCACGCTGCCACAAGCCGCAGCCGTCAAGTGCTCGGAACGCGTTGAATGCTTTGCTATTGTGGTGCGTTGCGCGCAGCTCGCCCGTCCACCGCCGATGAACATCGCAGACCCACGGCCAGCGAACTCAACGCCGCGGCCGCCGCCGTCGAGGAAGGTCTCGTCCACCACCGCTCCGGCCGGCTCGCCGATGCCGAAGCGGTCTACAATCGCGTGCTCGCGGCGAATCCGGAACACCCCGGAGCGCTGCACCTGCTGGGTCTGATCGCGCACGCGACCGCGGCGAACCTCATCGAATGAGCGCTCGCGGCGAACCCGTCGGCGCCGGAGTTCCACAGAAATTACGGCACCGCGCCGGCGACCCGCCGAAAGGCTTGGACGTCGCGCCGGCGAGTTCCACGACCGGCCGCCAGGGAACGCGCAAGGCGCAGAGACGCAAGAACCCCGCATAAAATTGTCGGGCGATCGTGCCGCGACTGTAGTTTGCGCCACCAGTCTACGTTATACCAAAGGAACCCGATTTGCGCATCCGAAGGCCGGGCGCTTTTTGTCGCCGGCGGCGTCGCTCGTTGCTTGAAGTGGCCCCTACTCTGGCGCAACTCGCTCCTCGCCAGCGGCAAAAATCGCCGCGGTGAAATCGGTCAATATCGGGTTCCTTTGGTATAAAGGCGAGGCCGCGATCCGCGAACGAAGCCCGGCCCGCATGGCCGAAAACGTTGCTCCCCTTGCCATAGTGCGTTTAACGGCGGGTCTTCGCCGAGATTTGCGACGCGGTGACGGGCCGCCGTGGCGGCCGGCGGTGAACCGCTTCGCGCGCCGGCGGCGTCGGACGCGTCCCGGATAATCACCGTCATTGACCACGGACCACGGGCATCGGTATAATCGGGCCTAAGCGTCAAATACGAACCGACTGGCGCTGGATCACGAAATGTACTAGATTATGTGCAAGGTGATTCTCAAACACTATATATTGGGGGCTCAGATGAAACGGCTCCTCATACTGGTGGTTCTCCTCCTCGGCTTGGCGTCCAACGCGTGGGCCGATCTCGTGACCGGCGCGCGCGCCTATCGCGACGGCGAATACGCCACCGCGTTGACCGAATTCAGGGCGCTCGCCATCAAGGGCGACGCGCTCGCCCAGTACGCCCTCGGCCTGATGTATACCGAAGGCGTCGGCGTGTCCAAGGACCCCGATATCGCGGTCGGATGGTACGACAAGGCCGCCCGGCAAGGGTTGGCGCAAGCGCAATACAATCTCGCCGTCGCGCATCACATGGGCGTCGGCACGCCACGTAATTTCGCGCGCGCGGCACACTGGTACCGCATGGCCGCCGAGCAGGACGACGCGCGGTCACAGAACAACCTCGGCTACCTCTACGAAAAAGGCAGGGGCGTTCCGCAGGACGACGTCCAGGCGGCCGACTGGTACAGGCGGGCGGCCGAGCTCGGCAACACCAACGCCCAGGTCAACCTCGCCAACAGCTACCGCAGAGGTCGCGGCGTCCCGAAGGACCGGGAAGAGGCGATGGTTTGGTTCCGCAAGGCGGTTGACAAATGGGAGACCAAGGACCCGCTCAAGCTGTGGATCGTCGATGCCGGAGGCACGGTCAAACCATATTCCGAGGCGGTGGGCGCCGGGCCGGCGATGCAGACGGCCGAGCTCGAGGAATCCGGCTTGCCGGGCCAAACGCCCGCCGCGGCAGCGCCGGTTTACGCCGAGGACGTGCCGGCAAGCCCAACGGTCGCCGCCGCGATCCCCGAGCCCCGACCCGTCGAGGAAGCTTCTGCGCCGGCGCCGAGGCAGGCCCCCGCGGCGGCGCCGAAACAGCAGTTCGAGGCTATCGAGGAAGCCTACGGCGGCGTCGGCATCGACTCCGGCTTCCGGGTTCAGCTCGGCGCTTTCAGCAATCCCCAGAACGCCCAGAGGGGCTGGGAGCTGCTCCGCGACGCGCATCCCGATCTCCTGGGCGACATGACCATCGACGTGTCGTTGCACATCAACAAGGTGGATCTGGGCGCCGAGCGCGGCGTGGTGTTCCGGGTGCAGGCCGGCCCCTTCGCCCAGGAAACCGAAGCCCGGTCGCTGTGCGGCGAGTTGAAGAACCGCGAGGTCGGTTGCTTCCTGATCCTCCCCTGAGGACCGGGGTGCGGTGGAGTACGACGCACGGCGCCGCCGCCGTCAGCCGTACTCCTCGGGCGGCGGCAGGCCTTGCAGCTCGAATGACGGCACGCCCGCGGCGAGGCGTTCGACGAACGATTCCTCCTTGGCGATACGCGCGCGGCAGCGGTCGAGCAGCCCATCCATCTGATCCGGCCTGACGACGACGACGCCGTCGTCATCGCCGATCACGAGGTCACCCGGGCTTACGGGCGCGCCCGCGCATTGAATCGGCGCGTTCACGCTGCCGCCGAAGCCCTTGTGAGGGCCGTTCGGCACGACGCCGCGGGCGAACACCGCGACGCCCGACTCGCGCAGCTCGGCGACGTCGCGGACGCTGCCGTCGATGACCACGGCGGCGACGCCCCGCGCCTTGGCGGCGCAGGTCAAGATCCCGCCCCACACCGCGGTGTCGACGTGCCCGCGGGCGTCGACGACCATCACGCAGCCGGGCCACGCGAAGCCCACCGCGTAATGCAGCGCCACATTGTCGCCGACCATCACCTGGACCGTGAGCGCCTGACCGGCGAACGCCATGCCGGCGCCCACCGGCTTGATCGCGGCGGCCATGGTGCCGGTGCGGTTCAGATCATCGCTGATCACCGCCACGGGAATTTCGCGCCACGCCGAAAGCTCGGTTTCGGACAGCCGGGCCTCGGGCGCATCGTTCAAAATCAGTGACATGCCGTGTCGCCCCCTTCGATGGTTGGCCCGCCCCCGCGCCGACGGTCCGCGCGCGCGTAATCCACTGATTTAGAGAATGGCGGCAGTCCTTTGATATAAAATGAGAATGGTCGGAGCGAGTGGATTCGAACCACCGACCCCCAGTCCCCCAGACTGGTGCGCTACCAGGCTGCGCTACGCTCCGACCGATTGCCGCGCCCTCACCCCGCGGCGAGGAGCCCGACTATACCCAGCCCACCGGTGCGAAGCAACGTCGTCAGGACGTCCGCTTGAGCAGATCACGCACCGCGATCAGCTCGTCGATGACGGCGTTGAGATCGGCGCGTGTCGCCGGCTCTAGCGGTTTCTCGGACGGCGCTTGACGCGCCGCCCGCGGCGCGCCGTCGTCCGCGTCGACGTTGCCCTCGCGCAACAGCCTTTGCACGCCCTTGATGGTGTAACCGTCGTCGTACAGAAGCGACCTGATCCGCCGCAACAGGGCGATGTCCCCGGGCCGGTAGTAACGGCGCCCGCCGCCGCGCTTCAGCGGCTTGATCTGCGAGAACTTGCTCTCCCAGAAACGCAGGACGTGCTGCGGGACATCGAGCTCGCCGGCGACTTCGCTGATGGTCCGGAATGCCGCCGCCGACTTGCCGCCGCGGCGCGTCGTCCCCGCCGTCGAGGCGACGTCGGCCATGGTCAACCGCCGCCCCCGCCCAGCGACCTGTTGATCCGGTCCTTGAGCACGTGCGAGGCGCGGAACACCAGCACGCGGCGCGGCAGGATCGGCACTTCCTCGCCGGTTTTCGGGTTGCGGCCGATGCGCTGCGCCTTGCGGCGCACCGAAAACGTGCCGAACGACGATATCTTGACCGACTCGCCACTGGCCAGTGTGCCGGCGATTTGCTCGAGCACCGATTCGACAAGTTGCGCCGATTCTTTGCGCGACAGCCCCACCTCTTGATAAACCGCTTCGATGAGGTCTGCCCGCGTCACCGTCTTGCTAGGCATCCCCACATTCCCCCGCTCGTCTGGAATAACCCTACAACCAGAAGGAAAATCCGTCAATATCAAAGGGATGCGAACAATCGCTAACGTGCCGCCAAGCACCGGCGACCGCCTTCACCAGCGAATCGCCGCCGAAGCCCAGGTAAAGCCGCCGCCCATGCCCTCGATCACGACCAGCTGACCCGGCCGGATGCGCCCGTCGCCGGCGGCCTCGGCGAGCGCCAGCGGAATCGACGCCGCCGAGGTATTCGCGTGGCGGTCGATGGTGCAGATCATCTTGTCGGTGGACACCTTCAGCTTGCGCGCCATGGCGTCGATGATGCGTTTGTTCGCCTGGTGCGGAACCAGCCAGTCGATGTCGTCGGCGCTCAACCCGTTCGCCGCCAGCGCCTCGTCGACCGCCCCGCTCAACAGGCCGACCGCGTGGCGGAACACGTCGCGCCCGGACATGCGCAATTGGCCCACCGTCTGGGTCGACGAGGGCCCGCCGTCGACGAACAATAGGTCGTGCTGGCGGCCATCGGAATGGAGGTGGGTCGAGAGCACGCAGCGCGCACCATTGGGAACATCGGTTTCGACCGCGCGCAACAGCACCGCGCCGGCGCCGTCGCCGAACAGCACGCAGGTCGAGCGGTCCTTCCAGTCGAGGATGCGCGAGAAGGTTTCGGCGCCGATCACCAGGGCGGTCCCGACTTGGCCGCAGCGGATGAAGTTGTCGGCCACGGCGAGCGCGTAGACGAAACCGCTGCATACCGCCTGCACGTCGAAGGCGGCGCCCCGGGTGATGCCCAGCCGCGCCTGCACCTTGACCGCCGTCGCGGGAAACGTGTTGTCGGGCGTCGCCGTCGCCAGCACGATGAGGTCGATCTCGTTCGCCTCGACGCCGGCCGAGGCAAGCGTTCGTTCCGCCGCCTCGATCGCCAGGTCCGAGGTGAATTCGCCGTCGGCGGCGATGTGGCGCTGGCGAATCCCGGTGCGCGCGACGATCCACTCGTCGGTGGTGTCGACGATCCGCGTCATCTCGTCGTTGGTGATAATGCGTTTTGGCAGATAGGCGCCGCAGCCGACGATTTGCGAGCGAATCATATCACACCGCCGCGGCCGCCGCCGCGCCCTCGCCCTGGACGGCGTACCATTGGGCGAGCTCGGCGATGACCTTGTCGTTGAAACCCTCCTTCGCGATGTCGACCGCGAAGTCGATCGCGTTGGCGAACCCCAGCACGTCCGTCGATCCGTGGCTCTTCACCACGACGCCGTTGAGACCGAGGAAGGTGCCGCCGTTGTGGCTGCGCGGGTCGAGCTGCTCGCGCAGCGACAAGATCGCCCGCCGGGCAAACACGTAGCCGATGCGCGACCACAGCGACTGCTTGAACGCCGTACGCAGGAACTGCGAGCACAGGCGCGCGGTGCCTTCGGCGGTCTTGAGCGCGACGTTGCCGGTGAACCCGTCGGTGACCACCACGTCGACCGTGCCCGCCGTAATGTCGTCGCCCTCGACGAAGCCGTAAAACGTGATCGGCAGGTTGCCCGCCTGCAACAGCTTGGCCGCGGTCCGTACCGTGTCGTTGCCCTTGACCATCTCGATGCCGACGTTCAGCAGCCCGACCGTCGGCGTCACGACGCCGAGCACGGCGCGCGCGAAGACCTCGCCCATGACCGCGAACTGCACCAGGTTTTCCGCCGTACATTCGACGTTCGCCCCGAGGTCGAGCATCACCGTCTGGCCCCGCTGGGTCGGAAGGATCGAGGCCATCGCCGGCCTGCGGATGCCCGGCAGGGTCTTGAGCACGGTCATCGCCATCGCCATCAGCGCCCCGGTGTTGCCCGCCGAAACCACCCCCACGGCCTCGCCGTCGCGGACCGCGTCGATGGCGTGACGCATGCTCGAATCGCGGCCCTGTCGCAAGGCGTTCGACGGCTTGTCGGAGGCTCCCACCACCGTGTCGCTATGGCGAACCGTGCTGACCGCGGCGAGCTTCGGATAGCGCTGAAGCAGGGCGACCAATTGCGTCTCGTCGCCGAACAGCAGGAATCGCGCGTCGGGATGCCGCACCCGCGCCACGTTGGCGCCCTTGATCACCACATCGGGCGCGCGATCGCCGCCCATGGCGTCGAGGGCGATGGTGAGGGTTTCGCTCACGCGACGTTCCTCGGCTGTTTGCCAGGCGTTTAGGCCGAACCGCCGACCTCGACGATCTCGCGGCCCTTGTAATGGCCGCACGCCGGACAGATGTGATGCGGCCGCTTGAGCTCACCGCAGTTGGAGCACTCTACCAGCGTCGGCGCGCTCAAAGCATGGTGCGATCGGCGGCTGTCACGCCGCGATTTCGAGATTTTTTTCTTCGGAACGGCCATGTTCGTGTCTCTGGCTCCAGTAGGCTGTGGTGTGCGGGCTTCGCTTTACCAACTTATCCATGCGGGGGCAAGCGACCCGGCGCCCGCCTTGACCTAACGCCGCGGCTCGCGGTTTTGCAGCACGGCAAAGGGCGACTCCGCGGCGGCCGCGTCCTCGTCGTTTCCCCCCGGGACCTCGGCAGAGAATACCACGCCGCCGCGCCGAGGATAAGGATCGAGATTGAGCCCCAGATTCTCGGCGATGACTTCGCCGAGATCGATGGTGTCGCCGCTCAGCGGCTCGGTAAGGTCGTCGTCGCCCTCGGCGGCGACCTCGACCGTACCCGCCGGCCCCGCCGCGGGAGCGAACAGAACGCCGAATTCCTTCGCGATTCGCGAGGCGATCGGCTCGAGGGTGACGACGCAGCACTGAACCACGTCGGCGACAATATGGGCGCTGAGCCGCACCGCGTCACCGTCGCGCTCGAGGCGGATGGTCGCGGCGAGCGACTCGATCGCGGCAACCCCGAACCGCCGGGCCAGGGCCGCCCGTTCACCGGCGTCGGCGGCGATCTCGACCACCGTCTCGCCGTCGTCGAGTCCGGTGACGTCGAAGTCGCGGGAAAACTCGTTCGGCGCGCCCCCCATGTCACATTCCTCTCTCGCCGCACTCTGGCGGATCGACGAACCGGACGTCGCCGGCGAGCATGTCCTCGCCCGGCTGCGCATCGAGCGCCGCGGCCTGCCGGCGCACGTAACCGGCCACCGCGTCGAGCTCGCGGGCGTCGGGCTCGACGGTGCCGAACAGATTGCGGCGCAGCGCGTCGGCGAGCGCCGCATCGTCGTTCGCGAGCGCTGCTTCGTAAGCCGCGGCGCGTCCGTAGAACGCCTCCGCCATCGCCTTGACACGGCGCCCGACCGACAAGTCACCCACCCCCATCTCGCGCAGCGACTGCTCCATGTTGCCGAACAGGACATCGAACAGCCCCTGGCCCAGCTCGCTCCCCTCCCCGCCTTCGCGTTTGAGGCGGCGGAGCACGAGGACCGCGTGCAGCACGATCATGTCGAACCGGCCGTCGAGCGTGTCGGGCACCCCGCAATCGCGGTAAAACGCCTGCTCGCGCGCCTGTGTGACGACGCCCTGGTACAAACGATGGGCGCGGTCGAGCAGCCGCGAGCGACGGCGCGTCCTGGTGAAGATCATACCTCAAATCTCCGCGCGGCGGCGGTTGACAATATGCGCCCATCGGCGCCAACTATTGTGACAACACGTTGGCGCGCCGCGTTGCAACGTCGACCACGGGCGCTCGCGACGGCGCCGACATTGTACTCCGTGACAGCATGCCAAACCATCGGTTCAGAACCGTTCCTCGTATCCTCGCGGCGATTGCCGCGGTCGTGGCCCTCGCCGCCTGCACGGCGACCATCGACCACCGCGGCAACCTGCCCGACCCGTTCGTCTTGCAGGAGATCCAGCCGGGCGCAACGTCCCGCGACGAGGTCGCCACCATGCTTGGCTCGCCTTCGAGCGTCGCCGCTTTTGGCGAGGAGACGTGGTATTACATCTCGACCGAGACCGAGCGGCTGGCGTTCTACGAGCCCGAGGTCCTCGACCAGCAGGTCGTCGCCATCGCCTTCGACAGCGCGGGCGTGGTCAAGAGCATCCGCCAGTACGGACCCGAGGACGCCCGCGAGATCGACCTCGTCGACCGCAAGACCCGGACCGGCGGCAGGAAGCTCACCTTCATTCAGCAGTTGATCGGCAACCTCGGCCGCTTCACCGGCAAGGATCCGGTCGAGTAGCCGCACACGCGCGCCTATGCCGCGAGCACCGCGAGCAGCAGCAGGGCGACGATGTTGATGATCTTGATCATCGGGTTGATCGCCGGCCCGGCGGTGTCCTTGTAAGGATCGCCGACCGTATCGCCGGTCACCGCCGCCTTGTGGGCCTCCGAGCCCTTGCCGCCGTGGTGGCCGTCCTCGATGTACTTCTTGGCGTTGTCCCAGGCGCCGCCGCCCGAGGTCATTGAAATCGCCACGAATATGCCGGTGATGATGGTGCCGAGCAGCATCGCGCCGAGCGCGGCGAACGCCGCCGCCTGGCCGGCAATCGGAAGCACCACGAAGTACAACACCACCGGCGCCAGCACGGGCAGCAGAGACGGCACGATCATTTCGCGAATGGCGGCGCGCGTCAGCAAATCGACCGCGTGGCCATACTCGGGCTTGGCGGTGCCTTCCATGATGCCGGGAATTTCGCGGAACTGCCGGCGCACCTCGATGACGACGGCGGCGGCCGCACGGCCCACGGCCATCATCGCCATCGAGCCGAAGAGGTAGGGCAGCAGACCGCCGATGAACAGGCCGATCACCACATAGGGGTTCTGAAGCTCGAACGCCACATCGAGATCGGGGAACGAGTGGGCGATCTCCTCGGTGTAGGCCCCAAACAGCACCAGCGCGGCGAGCGCGGCGGAACCGATGGCGTAGCCCTTGGTCACCGCCTTGGTGGTGTTGCCGACCGCGTCCAGCGCGTCGGTCGTCTTGCGCACCTCGGCGGGCAGATCGGCCATCTCGGCAATGCCCCCGGCGTTGTCGGTGACCGGGCCATAGGCGTCGAGCGCGACAATCATGCCGGCCAGGGCGAGCATCGCCGTCGCCGCCACCGAAATGCCGAATAGCCCGGCGTTCAGATGGGCGACGATGATTCCCGCGCAGATCACCAGCACCGGAAGCGCCGTCGATTCCATCGACACCGCCAACCCCTGGATGACGTTGGTGCCGTGGCCGGTTTCGGATGCCAGCGCGATTTTGCGTACCGGGCGGTGCTCGGTCGAGGTGTAATATTCGGTAATCCACACCAACAGGCCGGTTACGGCGAGACCGACGAGGCCGCAGTAAAAAAGATTGCGCCCGGTAAAGTCGAT
>JACZUY010000084.1 GCA_022572945.1 Pseudomonadota bacterium | reverse complement strand
GCCGGAACAGGTGCAGGCGGGCAGACGAGGACTCCTGTGTGCTCAGCGTCGAGATGGCGGCGAGCCTACCGTCTGGTGAGATCGCCCTGATGCGGAACGACCGCTCCTCCGCGTAGGGTGCTGCGTAGCCGGGAAGATCGAACGCCATCACCGCATCGATCGGCCGGAAGGCTCGCTGTCTCCCAGCATCGCTCGTGGATAGCAGCGAGCCCCAGGGCGGCTCGTCGGCCGGGTCGAGGCCGCGACGTACGACGTGACCGTGCTCGACGGGGTCAACGGCTCGGGCAAGACCGAGGTCTACTTCGCGGCGATCGCCGCGGCGCTCGAGGCCGGGCGTCAGGCGCTGGTGCTGTTGCCCGAGATCGCCCTGAGCGCGCAGTTGCTGGGGCGCTTCGCCGAACGCTTCGGCGCCGAGCCGGCGCTGTGGCATTCCGACCTCACGCGCGCGCTCCGACGCCGCACCTGGCGCGCGGTGGCGACCGCCGAGGCGCGGGTCGTCGTCGGCGCGCGCTCGGCGCTGTTCCTGCCGTTTCCCGAGCTCGGCCTGATCGTCGTCGACGAGGAGCACGACGCCTCGTACAAGCAGGAGGTCGGCGTCGTCTACCACGCGCGCGACATGGCGGTGGTGCGGGCGCGGCTCGAATCGGCCCCCGTCGTGCTGTCGTCGGCGACGCCGTCGCTCGAGACCACGATCAACGCCGAAAGCGACCGCTACCGCCTCCTGCGGTTACCCCAGCGCCACGGCGCCGCCGGGATGCCCGCGATCGAGGCGGTGGACATGCGGCGCGCCGGCCTGCCGGCGACGCGCTGGCTGTCGCCGCCGCTCACGCAGGCGCTCGCCGAGACCCTTGCCGCCGGCGAGCAGGCGATGCTGTTCCTCAATCGCCGGGGTTACGCGCCGCTGACGCTGTGCCGCGCCTGCGGCCACCGTATGGGGTGCCCCAACTGCTCGGCGTGGCTGGTCGAGCACCGCCACGGCGGCCGCCTGCAATGCCACCACTGCGGCTACGCGGCGCGGCTGCCCGGGGCGTGTCCGTCGTGCCGCGCGGAGGATCGCCTCGCCGCCTGCGGCCCGGGCGTCGAGCGGCTCGCCGAGGAGGTCGCCGGGGCGTTTCCCGAGGCGCGCGTCGCGGTGATGGCGAGCGACACGATGATGGGGCCGAACGCCGCCGCCGACCTGGTGCGGCGCGTCACCGCGCACGGGATCGACCTGCTGATCGGCACCCAGATCATGGCCAAGGGGCACCACTTTCCGCTGCTCACGCTGGTCGGGGTGATCGACGCCGACCTCGGTCTTTCGGGCGGCGATCTGCGCGCCGCCGAGCGCACCTACCAGCTTCTGCACCAAGTCGCCGGCCGCGCCGGCCGCGCCGATCATCCGGGCCGGGTGCTGCTGCAGACCTATATGCCGGACCACCCGGTCATGGAGGCGCTGATCGCCGGCGACCGCGACCGCTTCCTCGCGCTCGAGGCGGCCGACCGCCGCGCGCGCGCGATGCCGCCGTTCGGGCGGCTCGCGGCGCTCATCGTCTCCGGGCCGAACGAGGACTCGGTGCGCCGGGCGGCGTTGGCGCTCGCGCGAGCGGGCCCACGCAGCGGCGGCGTCGAGGTCCTCGGACCCGCGCCGGCGCCGATCAGCCTGTTGCGCGGTCGCTACCGCTACCGCCTGCTGCTCAAGGCGCCGCGCGCGACGCCGGTTCAGCGGCTGCTGCGCGGCTGGCTCGCCGGCGTCGCGTTGGCGCGCAACCTGCGCGTCCAGGTCGACGTCGATCCCTACAGCTTCCTGTGAAACCCGGCCGCTGTGGCGCACGGGGTTCGGGTTGCGTCGCACAAACGCCTGTGTTACCTATCGCGCTTGCTCGGGCCGGGCGCGAGTCCGGCCCCAAAAGTGTTGGAAAGATTAATTTTTCCAAAAGCTTAGCCTTCACAAGGCGATCGGGGGGCATACCCGGGTGACGACGGTTGTCGGTGGAGTGGCCGGCTTGGCGGGGCGCTATGCGACGGCGCTGTTCGAGCTTGCGGTCGAGCACAAGCAGCTCGACGCGGTTGCCGCCGACCTGACCGGACTCGCCACGCTGCTCGACGAAAGCGCCGATCTGCGGCGGCTGGTGCGCAGCCCGGCGATCTCGCGCGGCGACCAGATGAAAGCGGTCGCGGCGATCCTCGAGCGCGCCGGCGCCGCCGACCTCACGCGCCGCTTCGTCGGCTTGCTCGCCGAGCGCCGCCGCCTGTTCGTGCTCGCCGCCGTGATCGAGGTGTTCGGCCAGCTGCTTGCCGCCCACCGCGGCGAGGTGCGCGCCTCGGTGGCGTCGGCGCAGAAGCTCACGGCCAAGCAGTCGGCCAGCATCCACGCCGCGCTCAAGAAGGCGCTCGGCGGCAAGGTCGTGGTCGACGCGACGGTCGACGAGGCGCTGATCGGCGGCCTCGTCGTTCGCGTCGGCTCGCGCATGATCGACGCGTCGCTGAGGACCAAGCTTCAGAGACTCGAGCTGGCGATGAAAGGGGTGGCGTGATGGAGATCCGCGCCGCGGAGATTTCCGCGATCATCAAGGAGCAGATCGCCGCCTTCGGCACCGAGGCCGAGGTCGCCGAGGTCGGCCAGGTTCTCTCGGTCGGCGACGGCATCGCCCGGGTCTACGGGCTCGACCAGGTGCAGGCCGGCGAAATGGTCGAGTTCCCCGGCGGCGTCAAGGGCATGGCGCTCAACCTCGAGGTCGACAACGTCGGTATCGTGATCTTCGGCGACGACCGCACCATCAAGGAGGGCGACACCGTCAAGCGCACCGGCGCGATCGTCGAGGTGCCGGTGGGCGAGGCGCTTCTGGGCCGCGTCGTCGACGCGCTCGGCAACCCGATCGACGGCGGGCCCGCGATCGAGACCGAGGAGCGCCGGCGCGTCGACGTCAAGGCCCCCGGGATCATCCCCAGGCGTTCGGTGCACGAGCCGATGCAAACCGGCATCAAGGCGCTCGACAGCCTGGTGCCGATCGGCCGCGGCCAGCGCGAGCTCATCATCGGCGACCGCCAGACCGGCAAGACCGCGGTGGCGGTGGACACCATCATCAACCAGAAGCCGCTCAACGAGGGCGACGACGAGACCAAGAAGCTTTACTGCATTTACGTCGCCATCGGCCAGAAGCGCTCGACCGTGGCGCAAATCGTCAAGACGCTCAAGGACTTCGACGCGCTCAAGTACACGATCGTCGTCGCGGCCACCGCGTCGGAGCCGGCGCCGCTGCAGTTTCTGGCGCCCTATGCCGGCTGCGCCATGGGCGAGTACTTCCGCGACAGCGGCAGGCATGCGCTGATCATCTACGACGATTTGTCGAAGCAGGCGGTGGCGTACCGTCAGATGTCGCTGCTGTTGCGGCGCCCGCCCGGGCGCGAGGCCTTTCCCGGCGACGTGTTCTACCTGCACTCGCGGCTGCTCGAGCGCGCCGCCAAGATGAACGACGACAACGGCGGCGGCTCGCTGACCGCGCTTCCCATCGTCGAAACCCAGGCGGGCGACGTTTCGGCCTACATCCCGACCAACGTCATCTCGATCACCGACGGGCAAATCTTCCTCGAGACCGAGCTCTTCTACCAGGGCATCCGCCCCGCCATCAACGTCGGCCTCTCGGTCAGCCGGGTCGGCTCGGCGGCGCAGATCAAGGCGATGAAGCAGGTCGCCGGCACGATCAAGCTCGAGCTCGCCCAGTATCGCGAGATGGCCGCCTTCGCCCAGTTCAGCTCGGACCTCGACGCGGCGACACAGCGCCTGCTCAACCGCGGGGCGCGGCTGACCGAGCTGTTGAAGCAGGACCAGTACACGCCCTACCCGGTCGAGGAGCAGGTGGCCGCCATCTTCTGCGGCGTGCGCGGTTACCTCGACGGCCTCGAGGTCAAGCAGATCACGCGCTTCGAGCGGCAGTTCCTGAGCGAAATGCGCGACAAGCACGCCGACGTGCTGGCGACGATCCGCAATGAAGGCGAGCTCTCCGACGAGACCGAGGGCAAGCTCGGCTCGATCATCGACGGCTTCGTCAAGTCGTTCGCCTGACGGCGGCGAATCAGCGTCGGGAACAAGGCAACGCATGGCCACCCTCAAGCAACTCCGCATGCGGATCAACAGCGTCACGTCGACGCAGAAGATCACCAAGGCGATGCAGATGGTGGCGGCGTCCAAGCTGCGCCGGGCGCAGGCGGCCGCCGAGGCCGCGCGCCCGTACGCCGAGCGCATGGAACGCATGCTCGGCGAGATCGCCGAGAGCATGGCCGGGCGCGAGGACGCGCCCGGGCTGCTCGCGGGCTCGGGCGCCGACCGCGTGCATCTGCTGGTCGTGACCTGCTCGGACCGCGGGCTGTGCGGCGGGTTCAACGGCCAGGTCGTACGCGCCGTCAGGGCCCGCATCACCTCGCTGCGCAACGACGGCAACGAGGTGAAGCTGCTCTGTCTCGGCCGCAAGGGGCGCGACCAGCTCAAGCGCGAGCACGGCGGGCTCATCGTCGACACGATCCAGGAGATCGACAAGGGCGGGCTGTATTTCGACAAGGCGACGCCCATCGCCGAGCGCCTCGCCGCGATGTTCGACGACGGCGCGTTCGACGTGTGCACCATCGTCTACAACCACTTCAAGTCGGTGATGAGCCAGGTCGTCACCATCCAGCAGCTCATCCCCTACGGCGGGTCGGGCGAAAGCGTCGAACGCGAAGCGGCGGCGGACGGGGTGCGGGCGATCTACGAGTACGAGCCCGACGAGGAGGAAATCCTTGCCGAGCTCCTGCCCCGCAATCTGGCGGTGCAGGTCTATCGCGCGCTGCTCGAAAGCTCGGCCAGCGAGCAGGCGGCGCGGATGACGGCGATGGACAACGCCACCCGCAACGCCAGCGATATGATCGACAGTCTGACGCTGCACTACAACCGCACGCGCCAGGCGGCGATCACCAAGGAACTGATCGAGATCGTGACCGGCGCCGAAGCGCTCTAGACGCGGCGGCGCGGAACTGCGACCAAATGCTCACGGGAGCGACGCCATGAAGAATATTGTCGGCAAGATTTCGCAAATCATCGGCGCCGTTGTCGATGTCAAGTTCGAGGGCGACCTGCCGGCCATCCTCAACGCGCCCCATTGCGACATGAACGGCCGGCGGCTGGTGCTCGAGGTGGCGCAGCACCGCGGCGAATCGACGGTGCGCACGGTCGCCATGGACTCGACCGAAGGGCTGGTGCGCGGCCAGGAGGTGGTCGATACCGGCGGGCCGATCACCGTGCCCGTGGGGCCCGAGACCTTGGGCCGCATCATCAACGTCGTCGGCGAGCCGATCGACGATCGCGGCCCGCTCAACGCCAAGAAGTTCGCGTCGATTCACCAGCCCGCGCCGGCCTTCACCGACCAGTCGACCGAGTCCGAGATCCTGATCACCGGCATCAAGGTCGTCGACCTTCTGGCGCCTTACGCCAAGGGCGGCAAGGTCGGCCTCTTCGGCGGCGCCGGCGTCGGCAAGACCGTGATCATCATGGAGCTGATCAACAACATCGCCAAGGCGCACGGCGGCGTCTCGGTGTTCGCCGGCGTCGGCGAGCGCACCCGCGAGGGCAACGACCTCTACCACGAGATGATCGAATCGGGGGTCATCAAGCTCGACGGCGAGGGCTCGAAGGCGGCGCTCGTCTACGGCCAGATGAACGAGCCTCCCGGCGCCCGCGCGCGCGTCGGCTTGAGCGGGCTGACGCTCGCCGAGTACTTCCGCGACTCCGAGGGCCAGGACGTGCTGTTGTTCATCGACAACATCTTCCGCTTCACCCAGGCGGGCTCCGAGGTCTCCGCGCTTCTCGGGCGCATCCCCAGCGCGGTCGGCTACCAGCCGACGCTGGCCACCGACATGGGCGCCCTGCAGGAGCGCATCACCTCGACCCACAAGGGGTCGATCACCTCGGTGCAGGCGATCTACGTGCCCGCCGACGACCTCACCGACCCGGCGCCGGCGACCTCGTTCGCGCATCTCGACGCGACCACGGTGCTGAGCCGGCAGATCGCCGAGCTCGGCATCTACCCCGCGGTCGACCCGCTCGATTCGACCTCGCGCATGCTCGACGCACGAGTGATCGGCGATGAGCATTACCAGGTCGCGCGCGAGGTCCAGCGCATCCTGCAGACGTACAAGTCGCTGCAGGACATCATCGCCATCCTCGGCATGGACGAGCTCAGCGAGGAGGACAAGCTCGCCGTGACGCGGGCGCGCAAGATCCAGCGCTTCCTGTCGCAGCCGTTCCACGTCGCCGAGGTGTTCACCGGCACGCCGGGCACGTTCGTCAACCTCGCCGACACGATCGCCGGCTTCAAGGCGGTGTGCGCCGGCGAGTACGACGACCTGCCCGAGGCCGCATTCTACATGGTCGGCACCATCGAGGAGGTGGTCGAGAAGGCCAAGCGCATGGCCGCCGAGGTGGCCTGAGGCGATGGACGCCGCCGGAAAGGTCGCTTTCGAGCTCGCCTCGCCCGAGGCGCTGCTGGTCTCGACCAGCGTCGACATGGTCGTGGTGCCCGGCGTCGAGGGCGACTTCGGCGTGCTCCCCGGCCACGCGCCGTTCATCTCCGCGGTGCGACCCGGCGTGATCGACATCTACCAGGGCGAAAAGATCGAACGGCGGCTGTTCGTCTCCGACGGGTTCGCCGAAGTCAATGAACGGCGCTGCACGGTGCTGTCGAGCGAGGCCTATCCGCTCGAGGAACTCGAGCGCGAAGAGGTCGTGGAGCGTCTGCGCGAGTCGGAGGACGAGCTGCGCGACGCCGATAGCGACGACGAGCGCGAGGCGGCGGAGAAGGACATCGCCCTCTGCGAGGCGATGCTCGCCGCGCTCGGCTGACGGCCGGACCTTGTTCGGTCGGTTGCGCCGCCTGTGGGTCGCCTTCGGCCGCCTCGCGGCGGCGGCTTGAACCTCGAAATTCCAACCGCGGATCGAATTTGCGGTGGTCATGGCAAGTGACGTACGAGATCGCGTTGACACGGACAGAATGTTCTTTTAATGTTCTATTGTCTGGCAACGTGATTACGATATAGTGGGCCGAGCGACTAGAAACCTACCATATGTGGCCCAAAGGTAATCGCGCTACGGCTGGTGGTTCGCGTTGAACCTACGGAGGTATCTGGGTTCAGGCTCAATTTGGACCGATGAAAATGATTGTCGACACGATTGCCACGGACCTTGCACGAAGCGCGACACAAATTCCTGGGCTGTTGGGCGCCTACGAAATTGTCAGGGCGGACTCGTTTGAATGGCTCGCCAAAGCGGAGCCATGCTCGATCCATGCGGTGGTGACCGATCCGCCTTACGGTGTTCTCGAGTACACGCCGCGCGAGCTGGAAAAGATGAAGAACGGGAAGGGCGGCGTGTGGCGCATTCCTCCATCTTTCGACGGTTATCAGCGCAAGCCGCTACCACGCTTCACGGTCCTTCGCATGGAGGACCGGATCATTCTGCGCTCGTTTTTCAAGCGGCTCGCGGAACGGCTGTTTCCCGTTGCGGTGCCCGGAGCACACGTGTTCATCGCTACCAACCCATTGGTTTCGCATTTGGTTTACGAACCTTTCGTTGCGGCGGGTTTCGAGAAGCGGGGTGAGATCATTCGTGTCGTGCACACGCTCCGTGGCGGCGACAGACCCAAGAACGCGCATGACGAGTTCGCGGACGTGACGGTCATGCCAAAGTCATGCTGGGAGCCGTGGGGGCTGTTTCGAAAGCCGTGTGAAGGGCGGGTGCAGGACAATCTGAGGCAATGGAAAACCGGTGGCCTGAGGCGAATTTCCGCCAAGGAGCCATTCAAGGATTTGATTTATTCCTCTCCCGCGCGAGGACTGGAAAAAAAGATTGCGCCTCATCCCTCATTGAAACCCCAAAGTTTCATGAGGCGGATTGTCGCCGCGTCTTTGCCGCTCGGGGAGGGCGTGATCCTTGATCCGTTCATGGGGTCCGGCTCGACGATCGCGGCCGCGGCGGCGTGCGGGCTGCGAAGCATGGGGATCGAGATCAGTCCTGAGTTTTTCGAAATGGCCGAAAAAGCCGTTCCGCGATTGGCGCGCCTTTCGGAAAAAGATCTCGGCTCGAATGGTTCGCAAATCTGATTTCGACCCGAGCGTTCCGCTACCCCCGGGTCTCGAAATAGCCGCTATCAGCCGCGCGGTCGATTACATAGAAAAGAATCTCGTCGACCTCATTGATTTGTATTACGAACAAGCAAACGTTTTCAGTGCAGTCGTTGGCATCTTCGGCACGAAGGCGCTCGATGCGCTCAGCAGTTACGAAAAACATCGGCACACCGACACCGCGCAACAACGGTTCCCCGATTTGCGGCGAAGGGGCTCGGGAGACAATCCTGGCCCCAACGAGTCGCTCGAAAGCAAGGCCAGCAAGCGACCTTGGGCCATCCAATCGCATTATGACCATCCTGGCTGGTACATTGTATGGCGCTATTTGATCGACCCCACGGAGTCTTTGGAGCCTGGTCGCCCTGTGGTGATCTGGCGCGTCGACCTTGTTTTTCTTGAAAGGGGCGACTGGAAATATGAGGGCAGTAAGGCAGGCGCCGGCGGCGGCGGACGAACGCATACCTTTGGAGTCAAAACCCCCGCCAAGAGGCTGAAGGGTAAGGCCGTTTATAAACGAAGCGACGTTACGATCCGCGGCGGCAAACCGGTTCCGATCAACGGCGGCGTTTGAATTGCGGGTGATACCAGCGGTCATAAAAACCGCTGGCAAGCGCGACCGCGCGCCGCCGCTTATGCGGCGAAAGGCTACGTGCCGATTGAACGCCCATCGGTCATGCCTAATGACCGATGGTATAATTGCTCGCGGCGGCTTGACTGGGGGTCAGCCGGCGGGCCCGAGAAACTCCGAGAATTCCTCCAGCAGCGCGCGGTAGAGGGCGCGTTTGAAGGGCACGATCCGGTCGGCGATCTCGCCCGGCGGCGCCCATTTCCAGGCGTCGAACTCGGGATGCGCGGACGCTATGTCGATGTCGGCGTCGGTGCCGGTGAAGCGGAAGACGAACCACTTCTGGCGCTGGCCGCGGTAGCGCCCGCCCCACACCCGCGCGGCGATCGCCGGCGGCAGGTCGTAGCTCAGCCAGCCGCGGCTCTCGGCGATGAGCGCCACCTTGTCGGTGCCGGTCTCCTCCTCGAGCTCGCGAATCGCGGCCTCGCGCGGCGTCTCGCCCCGATCGATCCCGCCCTGCGGCATCTGCCACGCGCTCGCGATGTCGCTGCGGCGGCCGACGAAGACCAGGCCCCGGTCGTTCAGCAACACGATGCCGACGCCCGCCCGGTACGGCCGCGGCGGCGCGGCGGGGGCGCTCATCGAACCGTTTGCCGGTTGACCACGGCGCTGATCGGCGCCAGCGCCAGCCGCTTCTCGTCGAACGTCGCCAGCCAGAGATCGAGCCGCTCGAGCGTTACCGGATAGGCGTGGCCGATGGCGACCGAATAGCCGGTCTCGCGGGCGATGCGCTCGACCTCGCCGAGCCGGCGGTCGATGTCGCCGCGCGCGGCCCGATCGTCGAGGAAGCGGTCGTTGACCGCCCGCGCCAGCCCGATCGTCGTCGCCAGCCGGGCGGCGACGCTGTCGCGCGCGGTGCGGCTGTCGAGGAACATCAGCCCGCGCACCCTGAGCGCCGAGAGGACCGGCCTGAGCGCAACGGCCGAGGTGGTGAAGCGCGCGCCCATGTCGTGGGTGACGCCGACGTAGCCGATCGCGCGGCCGAGGTGCCATTTGAGCCGGTCGACGTTCTCGGCGCCGGACAGCGACGTGAGCAGCGCATGCGGACCCGGATCGATCCGGGGAAAGCCGATCGGTTCCATCGGCACGTCGAGCAACACTTCGTGGCCGGCGGCGCGGGCGCGGTCGATCCACGCCTGCAGGTCGCGCGCGTGCGACAGGAAGGCAAGCGTGACCCCGCCCGGCAGCCGGATCGCCGCGGCGGTCGCCGCCTCGCCCGGCCCCAACCCGGTGACGACGATGGCGATGCGCGGCCGGTCTTCGGACGCATCGAACGGGCGCGCGTAAGCCAGCC
>JACZUY010000241.1 GCA_022572945.1 Pseudomonadota bacterium | reverse complement strand
ATGCTCGAGCATGATGACGTGGTTGGCCACCGCGAGCGCGATGGCGCCGCCCGAGCCGCCTTCGCCGATCACCGCGCTAATCAGCGGTACGCGCAGGTCGAGGCAGGTCTCGATCGAGCGCGCCACCGCCTCGGCCTGGCCGCGCTCCTCGGCGCCGACGCCGGGGTACGCGCCCGGCGTGTCGACGAGCGTGATCACCGGCAGGCCGAAACGGTCGGCGAGGCGCATCAGCCGTGTCGCCTTGCGGTAGCCTTCGGGCCGCGCCATGCCGAAGTTGTGGGCGACGCGCTCGTCGGTGTCGCCCCCTTTCTCGTGGCCGATGACCATCACCGAGCGTCCGCCGAAGCGCCCCAGCCCGCCGATCACCGCCTTGTCGTCGGCGAACGCCCGGTCGCCGGCGAGCGGCGTGAAGTCGTCGATCAACGCCTCGACGTAAGCCGAGAAGTGCGGCCGCTCGGGGTGGCGCGCGACCTGGGTCTTCTGCCACGGCGTGAGCCGGCCATAGGTTTGCTGCAACAGGCGCTCGAGCTTGGCCTGCAGGCGGGCGACCTCGTCGGCGATGTTGACGCCGCCGCCGTCGCTCAGATGCTTGAGCTCGAGGATCTTGCTCTCGAGCTCGGCGATCGGCTTCTCGAATTCGAGGTAGGTGATCATGCGCGCCGGCATTCGCGGCGATCGGGCCGCCGGGGCGAAAACGCCTCCGGCTCAGCCGGCCTCGCCGGCGGCGATCAACTCGGCCTTCCTGACCATCACCTCGGCCTGGCGGATCGACGCGATGTCGATGAGCCGGCCGTCGAACGCCACCGCGCCCCGGCCCTGCTTCGCCGCCTCGGCCATGGCCTCGATGATGCGCCGCGCCTTCGTCACCTCTCCCTCGGACGGGCTGAACACTTCGTTGGCGAGCGCGATCTGCGAGGGATGGATCGCCCACTTGCCCTCGCAGCCCAACGCCGCGGCGCGGTGGGCGGCGGCGCGGTAGCCGTCGGGGTCCTTGAGGTCGCCGAACGGGCCGTCGAGCGGGCGCAGGCCGTGGGCGCGCGCGGCGATCACCATGCGGGCGATGGCGTAGTGCCACATGTCGCCCCAATGCACCGCCCGCTCGCCGGCATCGTCCGCGTCGGTGAGCACCACGTAGTCCGGGTTGACGCCGCCGATGTTGGTGGTGCGCGCCCGCGTCGAGGCGGCGTAGTCGGCGACGCCGAAGTGCAACGCCTCGTTGCGCCGGCTGGCGCCGGCGATGGCGTCGACGTTGGCCATGCCGAGCGCGGTTTCGATGATGTGTGAGAAGCCGACGCGTTTCGCCAAGCCCATGGCGTCCTCGACCTGCGTCACCAGCATGTCGATGGCGTAGACGTCGGCCGCGGTGCCGACCTTCGGGATCATGATCATATCGACGTGGCGTCCCGCCTGCTCCATCACGTCGATCACGTCGCGGTACATGTAATGCGTGTCGAGGCCGTTGATGCGCACGGTCACCGTCTTGCCGCTCCAGTCGATGTCGTTGAGCGCCTCGATGACGTTTTTGCGCGCCTGCTCCTTGTCGTCGGGGGCGATCGAGTCCTCGAGGTCGAGGAAGATCGCGTCGGCGGCCGAGGCCGCGGCCTTCTCGAAAAACCTTGGCTGGTTGCCGGGCACCGCGAGCTCGCTGCGGTGAAGGCGCGGCGTGGCCTGTTCGACGGTGTGGAAGCTCATGTGGTTCTCCCGCCTATCGGTCGTATCGGCTGCGCGCTCCGCACGCGCCGGGCTGCGGGTATGTCGCCTCGGCCCCATCCTGTCAACCCCGATGCCGGCCGCCGAGCGGGTGGTGGTCGTGCACCAGCGCCTTGAGTCGTTCCTCGAGAACGTGGGTGTAGATTTGCGTCGTGCCGATGTCGGCGTGGCCGAGCATCTGCTGCACCGCGCGCAGGTCGGCGCCGTGGGCGAGCAGGTGGCTGGCGAAGGCGTGGCGCAGCACGTGCGGCGATACCCGGCGCGGTGCGATCTTCGCCTCGACGGCAAGCTCCTTCAGCATCTGGCCGACGCGGCCGCGCGTGAGATGGCCGGCGGCGGCGCGCGAGGGAAACAGCCAGGGCGACGCCTTCACCCTGAGCGGCAGATGGGCGTCGCGCGCCTCGACGTAAGCCGCCACCGCGTTCGCCGCCACCTCGCCGAGCGGCACCAGGCGCTCCTTGCCGCCCTTGCCGCGTACGATGAGGAAGCGCCGGTCGCCTTGCACCGCGGCGAGCGGCAGGCCGACCAGCTCCGAGACCCTGAGGCCGGTGGCGTACAACAGCTCGACCAGCGCCGCGCGCCTGAGCCCGTCGACGCCGTCGCGCCCGCGCGCCGCGCCGAGCAGGCGATCGACCTCGGCCTCGCTCAATATCCTGGGCAGGGGACGCTGCCTGCGCGGGGCGTCGATCGCCGCCGTCGGGTCGTCGCCGCGAACGTCCTCGGCGAACAGGAAACGGTGGAACTGGCGCAGGCACGAGAGCCGCCGGGCGCTGGTCGCCGCCGCCATGCGCGGCGCCAGGTGCGAAAGGTACGCCCGCACCGCCTC
>JACZUY010000083.1 GCA_022572945.1 Pseudomonadota bacterium | reverse complement strand
CAGGTTGGCGCTGGCAAACTGGAAGCTGTCGTCGCCCGCATTGCCAACGAGAACGTTGGCGTTCGAGTCACCGGTAATCGTGTCACCGAAGCCCGATCCGGTGACGTTCTCGATGCCGACGAGGGTATCGGACGCGCCGTCGCCGTCGTCGCTCGCGGTATTGCTCGACAGATCGACGGTCACGGCGCCCGCCGCGTTGACGTACGAAGCCGTATCGATGTCCGCCCCGCCGTCCAGCGTGTCGACCCCGGCGCCGCCCTCGAGCGTGTCGTCGCCCGCCCCGCCTTCGAGGAGGTTCGCGTTCGCATCGCCGGTGAGCGTGTCGGCGAAGGCCGAGCCGACCACCGTCTCGATGCCGGCAAGGGTGTCGCTACCCTGGGAGGCGCTGATCAACTGGGGACCGGTGTCGGACAGGTCCACGGTGACGCCATCGGCGGCGTGGGCGTAGCTGGCGACGTCGGTGCCCGACCCACCATCCAGCGTGTCGTCGCCGGCGCCGCCGACCAGCGTGTCGTTGTCCAAACCGCCCGAAAGCGTGTCGTTGCCGGCGCCGCCGATCAGGAAGTCGAACTCGCCGCGGCCGAGCCCATGCCGCTCGACCGCGAGCGAGAGCGCCTCGACCACCGCGTGGCGCGGCGGCGCGCCGGCGTAAATCCCGGCGATCGCGTCGCGCCACCATTGCAGCCGGATCAGGCCGAGCATCGGCTCGCTGACGGTCTCGCGAATCCGCGCGACCTCGGCGTTGAAGGCGAGAAGCGCGAACAGCGCCTCGCGACGCGCGGCCGGCGCGAACAGCGCGCACAGATACCGGTCGCGGTCGTATCGCCGCGCCTGCCCGGCGCAATAGGAGAGCCCCGCCCGCGGGGCCGTCATACGGTCCGCCCCATGGCGCGAAGCTAAAGCGCAATCTGAACGAATCCATTCGTTCGGATTACGCTCCAGCCCGCGCCCCCTTTGATCGCAATAAATGCGGGCCGCCGCGAATGCGGCGAGAGCCTGCGTGGCGACTGAACGCAGTTCACCTTTACTGTGTAAAGGTGAACGATAATGCTCCAGTGCGTCGCGCGCCCGACGCCGCGCTCCGGCCGCGGCGCGCGTTCGGCGCAAATCCGCCGGCGACCGTTGAACTGAAAATGATTTGCCATATAGTGAGGGCGCGGGAGCGACACTGAACTCGACCGGGGCTAGGGGGTTGTCCGATGAGCAAGATGCTTGAATCGCTTCAGAACACGGTCATCGCGGGCTTCGTCCTCGCGATCGTCCTGTTTCTCCTCTATTTTTTCGGCGACCCGGGCTACACGGGCAGCGACTTCGGGCCGTTCTTCCTCCGCTGGCTGCACGTCTTGAGCGGGGTGATGTGGATCGGCTTGTTGTGGTACTTCAACTTCGTCCAGATCCCGTCGATGCCCAAGATTCCCGACGAGCAGAAGCCGGCGATCGGCAAGGTGATCGCGCCGGCGGCGTTGTTCTGGTTCCGCTGGGCGGCGATGGCGACGATCGTCACCGGGCTGATCCTCGCGTGGATGAGCGGTTACCTGCTGGAGTCCGTCCTCATCGGCATCCGCGACGGCGTACCCAAGCACATGGCGATCGGCATCGGCATGTGGCTCGGCGCGATCATGTGGTTCAACGTCTGGTTCGTCATCTGGCCGAACCAGAAGAAAGTGCTCGGCATGGTCGAGGCCGACGACGATGCGAAGAAGGCGGCGGCGCGCACCGCGATGCTGTTCTCGCGCACCAACACGCTGCTGTCGATTCCCATGCTCTTCGCCATGGTCTCGGCGCAGAACCTTTTCTGAGCCCGACGCGGACAGACGTCCGGCAAAGGGGCCGCGAGGCCCCTTTGTTTTTGCGCCTCAGCGCGCCGCGACGATGAACAGGCGGCGGAAGGGGAACGGCGTGCGCCCGTCGGGTCGCCGCGGATAGGCGGGGCGGAGGCGCGCGGCGTAGTCGGCGAGGAACGCCTCGCGCTCGGCGCCGTCGAGCGCGGCGATCAGCGGCCTCATCACCGATCCCTTGGTCCACGCGACGACCGGGTCGTCGCCTTCGAGGACGTGCAGGTACTCGGTCTCCCAGATGTCGAGCGTGCGCGAAAGCGGCGCCAGGATTTCGCGATAGACCGCCGGCGCGGCGACCGGCGCGCGCCGCAGGAGCGGCCCCAACCGGTCGCGCCACGGGCCCGATTCGACCGCCTCGGCCAGGCACGTGTGCGACGGCGCGCCGTGATTGCGCGGCATCTGCACCGCGAGCGCGCCGCCCGGCGCGACGTGGCCCATGAGGCGCGGGAACAGCGCCGCGTGGTCGTCGAGCCAGTGCAATGCGGCGTTCGAGAACACGAGGTCGGCGGGACTCAGCGGCGACCACTCGCCGATGTCGGATCGCTCCCAGGCAACCTTGAGGTCTCGCGTTCGCGCCGCGGCGAGCATATCGGCCGAGCCGTCGATGCCGGTGATCCGGGCGCCGGGCCAGCGCGCGGCAAGCATCGCCGTCGCCCGGCCCTCGCCGCAGCCGAGATCGTAGACGACCTCGGGCGCGTCGAGCCGAACGCGGGCGAGGAGATCGCGCGCCGGCCTCAGCCGCTCGTCGGAATAGAGGGCGTATTGCTCCGGGTCCCAAGCCGTTTCGATTTGGCTCATTCGACCGCGATCAGCGCGGCGGCGACCCGCCGGCTCTCGGCGAGCAGAACGTTGAAGGTGCGGCACGCGGCGCCCGTGTCCATGAATTCCGCGCCCACGCCCGCCGCGCGCAGGATTGCCCTTGTACAGGCCCCGGGTACGAGCCCCGATGTCTTGCAAGCTTCTACGAGCTACGAGAGGCACCCGTTGCACGACGCCTGGCTTTGACCCGTTTGCGGCCAAGGCCGATCGTCTTGGCGAACGCCGAGCGCTGCGCGGCGTAATTGGGGGCCACCATCGGGTAGTCGGCCGCGAGGCCCCACTTGGCGCGGTATTCCTCGGGCGTCATGCCGAAGGTGGTGCGCAAGTGACGCTTGAGCATCTTGAGCTTCATGCCGTCTTCGAGACAGACGATGTAATCGGGCGTCACCGATTTGCGGATCGACACCGCCGGTTTTGGCGGTTCCTGCGCCGCCGCGCCGCCGTCGCCCGCTTGCGAGCTGAGGATCGCGAAAACGGAACGAATGACTTCGGGAATCTGCGAGCTCGAAAGCTCATGGTGACTCACGTAAGCAGAAATGATCGCGGTCGCCATCCGTAGAATTTCGTGCCGAGGTTCCTCGTCTAAACCTAATGATCCCTCGTTCGGAAGTTCATCCGGAAGAAAAACCACGGGGCTATGGAGTGCAGCCGCTCGTTCCTCAGCGTCCATCGCAGCAATTGCTTCGCTCCATTGTTCCGGCGTTGGTTTCAACCTTTTCATGGTCGGACTTTTACCTCATCGGGTCGTTTTGCCTTAAAATTCGAATTTTTCCTGCTCAAGAATCGATCGTATGCGGCATGATCCAATACATCAAACTTTCCATCTTCGACTACCGCGATGGGATCGCTACGCTCGCCTTCAGTATCCCATAGTTCAGCGCTGTTGACTATCTCCGCGTAAACTGGAAAAGCCTCGCTAAATCCCCGGTGTGTTGCAATGAGTGCGTCGATTGGCACATATCGGTTCGTTGTCTGCGCGCGTTTCACCGATCGTTCAATAGCAATCTGTATATCCACAGTTGTCGCGTACAGTCTGACTTCGTACCCGGCTGCCTTAGCCTGTTTGATAGTACGGAGCCCGGTCTCCTCGTTACACATCGTACGGTCCAATATGATATTCAAGCGCTGGTCGATTGCGCGACCGAGTATACTTTCCGCAATCCCCTTGCTTTCCTCGTGAACCACAGTCGCCGCACGACTATCACCTTTGGCGATTATTTTCTGATATTCAGGCAACTTCTTCTTTATCGCATCGGGATTAATCTCTATCACATCGCGTCCTGGGACCACCCCTGCGCTCTTGAGCAATTTCAGCAAGGTACCCTTACCGGACGCACTCCCTCCACCCATCAAAAAAAGTATCGGTCGCGTTCCGCAAGGCCTAGCCTTTTTGAGCGCGCTTTCAACGAGTCTTTTCCTAAGTGCCCGACGGTCTGGAGTATTGATTTTTTCCGTTGGCTTGAGCAGGGGATGGTCGTCCGGCAAAACACGCGGCGGTGTGCTGAGCCCCCAACCGGCCCAGTGGGGCGGGTCGTGCCTGCTTCTCTTACTACGCCCCTTTGAAGCCAACTCAGCGACACCGACGAACAGCCGTTACCTACGGTTGCAAAGCTTATCACAAGACCACAATAACCGGAACCAACAAGATAGTCTGAGTCACAGAAAGCGATAACGTTTGCCTTGCGGTCCACGCTCATTCGACCGCGATCAGCGCGGCGGCGACCCGCCGGCTCTCGGCGAGCAGCACGTTGAAGGTGCGGCACGCGGCACCCGTGTCCATGAATTCCGCGCCCACGCCCGCCGCGCGCAGCGCCTCGAGGAGCGCGGGCGGGGCGGGAAGGAAGTGGTCGCCGCAACCGACCAGCAGCAGCTCGACCGCTTCCGCCGTGACCCCGGCGAGGCTCTCGAGCGAGAGGTCCTCGAACCGCGTCACCGGCCACGGCGAAACCCGCTCGGGAAAGACGAGAACCGAGCCCCGGACGCGGCTGCCGCCGATGGTGAAGCCGCCGCCGCCGTAGGCCTCGATCACCATGCGGCCGGCGGGAATGTCGGGGGTAATGTCGGTCATGGCCTGTGCTCCGCACCGACGCCGCGGCTCCATATCAAGGGCCCGAACGCGCCTCCCCGGTCCCGGCGGCTTTCTCGCCTCCCATGCCGCGAATTGGCTGCAGCCACAGAAGCAGCGGCGCGGCGATGAAGACCGACGAATAGGTGCCGACGACGACGCCCCAGATCATCGCGAAGGTGAAGCCCGCGATCACCTCGCCGCCGAAGAAATAGAGCGCGAACAACGCCAGGAGCGTGGTCAGCGAGGTCATGGTCGTGCGCGACAGTGTCTGGTTGATGCTGAGGTCGAGGAGATCGCCCATCGGCATCGCCTTGTACTTACGCAGGTTCTCGCGCACGCGGTCGTAGACGACCACCGTGTCGTTGATCGAGTAACCGACGATGGTGAGGATCGCGGCGATGCTCGCGAGGTTGAACTCGATCGCGGTCAGCGAGAACATGCCGATCGTGAGCACCACGTCGTGGATCAGCGCCAGCACCGCGCCGATGCTGAACTGCCACTCGAAGCGGAACCAGATGTAGACGAGCATGGCGATGACGGCGCTGATCACGGCGATGATCCCGGCCTCGACCAGCTCACCGCTGACCTTCGGCCCGACGAACTCGACGCGGCGGTAGCTCATCGTGCCCTCGCCCATTCCGGCGAGCGCTTGCTTGACGACCTCGACCGCCTTCATCTGCGCCTTCTCGCCGCCGGGCTGACGCGCCACCCGGATGAGCACGTCGTCGGGCGCGCCGAACTCCTGCAACGCCACCTCGCCGAGGCCGAGGCCGCCGAGCACGCCGCGCATGCGCCCGAGGTCGGCCGGCCCCGGCGTCTGCACCTCGATCATGGTGCCGCCGAGGAAGTCGATTCCCAGGTTGAGCCCGCGCACCAGGAACAGACCGGCCGAGGCGACGACGGCGGCGAGCGAGACGGCGATGAACAGCCGCGTCAGCGCGACGAACCGGATGCGCGTATCGCGCGGGACGAGTCGCAGGGGCCGCATCGCGCCTTTCCCCTAGATCGGCAGCGTTTGCGGCCGGCGGCGGCGTAACCAGGCGACGATGATCAGCCGCGTCACCATCACCGCGGTGAACATCGACGTGCAAATGCCGATCGCGAGCGTCACGCCGAACCCCTTGATCGGCCCCGAGCCGAGGCCGAACAGGATGATCGCTGCGATGAAGGTGGTGACGTTCGAGTCGATGATCGTGGTCAGCGCGCGCTGGTAGCCCGCATCGACCGACGAGAACGGCGTCCGGCCCGAGGCGAGCTCCTCGCGGATGCGCTCGAACACGAGCACGTTGGCGTCCACCGCCATGCCGATGGTGAGCACGATGCCGGCGATCCCGGGCAGAGTCAGCGTCGCCTGGAGCAGCGACAATGCCGCGGCGATGATCACGATGTTGAGGAGCAGCGCGACGTCGGCGGCGAGCCCGAAACCGCCGTAGCACACCGCCATGAAGACGACGACCAACGCCAGCCCCAGCACCGCGGCGATCTTGCCGGCGCGAATCGAGTCGGCGCCGAGATCGGGCCCCACGGTGCGCTCCTCGAGGATGACGAGCGGCGCCGGCAGCGCGCCCGCGCGCAGCAAAAGCGCGAGATCGGTCGCCTCCTGCACCGAGAATCCGCCGCTGATGATGCCGCTTCCGCCGGTGATCGCGGAGCGGATGACCGGGGCGCTGATCACCTTGTTGTCGAGCACGATGGCGAAGGGCCGTCCGACGTTCTTGCTGGTCACATCGCCGAACTTGCGTCCGCCGACCGTGTCGAAACGGAACGAGACGACGGGCTGGTTGTCTTGGAACGTCGGCTGGGCGTCGATCAACCGGTCGCCGCCGACCATGATCCGCTTGCGCACCACGTACTGGATCGGGCGGCCCGACGGACCGATCTCGTCGTCAGCCTCCAGAATTTGCGAGCCGGCGGGCAGGCGTCCCATAAGCGCGTCGCCGATCGAGGTGTTGACGTCGACAAGCTGGAAGGTGAGCTTGGCGGTCTGGCCGAGGAGCTTCTTGATACGGTCGGGGTCGTCGACGCCGGGGAGCTGGACGACGATGCGGTCGATGCCCTGGCGCTGGATCGTCGGCTCGCGGGTTCCGGTCTCGTCGATGCGGCGGCGGACGATCTCGAGCGACTGGGTGACCGCGGCGTCGCGGATGACGGCGAGCGCCCGCTGGGTCAGGGTGATCGAGATCGCGCCGTCCTCGCCGGTGGTGATCAACGCGTCGCGGTCGATCTCGCGCAACAGTTCGCGCGCCTGTTCGAGATCGGCGGGATCCCTGAGCTTGACCTTGACGCTGGCGCCGGCGACGCCCAGACCCGAATAGCCGATGCGGGCGCCGCGCAAGCCCGCGCGGGTTTCATCGACGAGCGCGTTGAGACGCTCGCGCACCACCGTCTCGACGCCGACCTCGAGCAGCAGGTGCGAGCCGCCCTGGAGGTCGAGGCCGAGGCTGATCTGCTTGTGCGGCAACCAGGTGGGCAGCGCCTCGGCGCTCTCCTGGCTCAACAGATTGGGCGACGCGAAGGCGACGCCAAAGACGCAGACGCCGAGGATCAGGACGACTTTCCAGCGGGTAAAATGGAGCATGGCGCGAGTCGGCCCAGCCGGCTACCTCTGGACGGCGGATTTGCGCCCGCCGCGCTTGCCGGCGCCCGGCTTCTCCTCTTTCCTCCTGCCGCCGGAGGCTTCGCCGGCGGCGGCCGCCGGCTCGCTCCTGGACCGCAGATCGGCAATGGTCGCGCGAACGACGCGCAGACGGACCTCGGGCGCCACCTCGATGATCAGCTCGTCATCCCCTTCGACGCGGGCGATACGCCCGACGATGCCGCCGCCGGTGACGATGTGGTCGCCGCGCTTCAGGTTCGAAAGCATTTCCTTGTGCTGCTTCACCTTCTTCTGCTGCGGCCGCCACAGGAGAAAGTAGAAGACCACGATGATCAGGATAAACGGCAGGAACATTTCCATGCCGCCGCCCGGAGCAGCGCCCGCAGCCTGGGCGAAAGCCGGTGAAATCAGCATTGGGGTCTCCGTGCTTGGCAACAGGTCGGGCGGACTATACCGCCGGGCCGCGCGGTTTTGCAAGCCGCGGCGAAGGCCGCCCGGCGGCATCGTGATTGACGCTGCGGGCGCCTGTGATACGGTTCGGCGCCCGTTGACCCGGAGACCGATCGCGGATGACGGATCCGACGCTCGAACCGCTGCTCCAACGCATCGCCGAGGCGCTCGAGCGGATCGCCCCGGCGCGTCCCGGCGACGCCGATATCGGCGCGATCGACGCCCTCATCTGGCGCGCCGAGACCGGCGTACTCGAGGCGGTTCACGAGGTCAACGCGGTCGACATCGGGCTGCTCAAGGGCATCGACCGGGTGCGCGACATCCTGATCGAAAACACGCTGCGGTTCGTCGCGGCGCTGCCCGCCAACAACGCGCTGTTGTGGGGCGCCCGCGGCATGGGCAAGAGCTCGCTGGTCAAGGCGATCCACGCGAGCATCAACCGCGAGCGGCCGGGGGCGCTGGCGCTGGTCGAGATTCACCGCGAGGACGTCCCCTCGCTGCCCTTGCTCCTGGACCGTCTCAGGGAGGCGCAGCGGCGGGTCATCATCTTCTGCGACGACCTGTCGTTCGACGACGGCGGCGACGCGGGCTACAAGCCGCTCAAGGCGGTGCTCGAGGGCGGCCTCGAGGGGCGGCCGCCGAACGTCCTGTTCTACGCCACCTCGAACCGCCGCCACCTGATGCCGCGCGACATGATCGAGAACGAGCGCTCGACCGCGATCAACCCGGCGGAGGCGGTGGAGGAAAAGGTGTCGCTCTCCGACCGCTTCGGGTTGTGGCTCGGCTTCCACGGCTGCACCCAGGAGGTCTACCTGGAGATGGTCGCCGGCTACGTCGAACATTTCGGGCTGAAAATCGCGCCCGACCCGCTGCGCGCCGAGGCGATCGAATGGTCGGTGACGCGCGGTGCCCGCTCGGGCCGCGTCGCCTGGCAGTTCATCCAGGATCTCGCCGGCCGCCAGGGCAAACGGCTGGATTAGGCCAAGCGCGGCTGCGGAAACACATGCAGTTCAGTTTCTACCTGCCGTGCTATTGGCCCGACACCGGCGTGCATGCGCATGTCATGTACTCAGAGATGCTCAAGCAGGCGACCCGCGCCGAGGAACTCGGCTTCGCCATGCTCGGCGTGCCCGAGCACCACTTCATCAACTACCTGGTCCACCCGAGCCCGCTGTTGACCGCCGTCAAGGTGGCGAGCGTCACCGAACACATCCCGATCATCACTTCGGTGCTGGTGCTGCCGTTCCTCGACATGCGCCGGATCGCCGGCGAGATCGCCCAGGCCGACTGCCTGACCGACGGGCGAATTCACCTCGGCGTCGGCCGCGGCGCGTTCCGCTACGAGTTCGACCGCTTCGGCGTCACGCCCGCCGAAAGTCGCGCCAAGTTCGACGACAGCCTGGCGCTCCTGAAGGCGCTGTTGAGCGAGACCGAGGTGTCGTGGGACAGCCCCTACTATACGTTCGCGCCGCTCACCATCACGCCCCGGCCGTTGCAGCAGCCCTATCCGCCGATCTGGATCGCCGCGCTGAAGTACCAGGCGATCTATCATTCGGTGCTCAACGGCTACCACGTCATGACGACGCCGCTGCGCGATCCCTTCGCGGTCGCCAGGATGCAGGCCGGCGCCTTCGCCGACGCGGTCGCCGCCGGCGGCGCCGATACGGCGGGGCGCATGTTCTCGATGCTGCGCATGCTCTATGTCGCCGAGGACGAGGCCGACCGCCGCGCGAAGCTCGAGATCGCCTATGCCAATCACCGGCGCTTCGTCAACGTCTTCGAGACGCCCGGCGAGGTCGTCGACGGCGCGATCGTGCCGATCGACGTCGCCGAGACCGTCGAGGAGATCGGCGACGCGCTGCTCATCGGCACGGCGGCCGAGTGCATCGACAAGCTGACGCCGTACGCGGAACTCGGTATCTTCGATCTGATGCTGAACATGAGCTTCGGCGCCAGCCACGCGGACGTGCTGGCGTCGATGGACCGCTTCGCGGCCGACGTCGCGCCGCATTTTTCCGGTACCCGTACCGAACAACCATGAGGTCACGCAGATGACACCCCGCTACCAACACGCCCTGATCGTCGGCGCCGGCGCCGGCCTTTCCGCTTCGCTCGCCCGCAAGTTCGCCGGCGAAGGCCTCGACGTCTCGCTCGCCGCGCGCGACCCCGGCAGTCTTGCCGCGCTGTGCCAGGAGACCGGCGCCGACGCCCACGCCTGCGACGCGTCGTCGCGCGAGGACGTCGCCGCGCTGTTCGCCGCGCTCGACGCCGGTGCCGGCGCGCCCGACGTCGTCGTCTACAACCCGAGCGCCCGGGTGCGCGGGCCGTTCATCGAGATCGACGCCGAGGGCGTCGAGAAGGCGCTCAAAATCACCGCCTATGGCGGGTTCCTGGTCGCCCAGGAGGCCGCCCGGTGCATGGTCGAAAACCGAC
>JACZUY010000082.1 GCA_022572945.1 Pseudomonadota bacterium | reverse complement strand
CGGGAAGCAGCATCGGCGACGCGCCGGCCTCGTCGATCACGTCGATCGCCTTGTCGGGCAGCTTGCGGTCGTTGATGTAGCGCGCCGCCAGATCGACCGCGCTTTTGAGCGCCGCGGCCGTGTAGCGGACCTTGTGGTGTTCCTCGTAATAGGGCTTGAGACCGTGGAGGATCTTTACCGTGTCGTCGATGCTGGGCTCGTTGATGTCGATCTTCTGGAAGCGGCGCACCAGCGCGCGGTCCTTCTCGAAGTAGTTGCGGTACTCCTTGTAGGTGGTCGAGCCGATGCAGCGGAGGCGGCCGCTGGCGAGCGCCGGTTTCAACAGGTTCGAGGCGTCGAGCGAGCCGCCGCTGGTGGCGCCGGCGCCGATCACGGTGTGGATCTCGTCGATGAACAGGATGGCGCCGTCCTGCGCCTCGAGCGCGTCGATGACCGCCTTGATGCGCTCCTCGAAGTCGCCGCGGTAGCGGGTGCCGGCGAGCAGCGCGCCCATGTCGAGCGCGTGGATGGTGGCGCTCCGCAACACCTCGGGTACTTCCTCGCGCACGATGCGCCGCGCCAGCCCTTCGGCGATGGCGGTCTTGCCGACGCCGGCGTCGCCGACGTAGAGCGGGTTGTTCTTGGTGCGCCGGCACAACACCTGGATGGTCCGGTCGATCTCGGCTTTGCGGCCGACCAGCGGGTCGATCCGGCCTTCCGCCGCCTTCTTGTTGAGGTCGACGCAATAGGCCTCGAGCGCGTCCGAGCCGCCGCGCCGGGCCTCCTCGCCCTCGTCCTCGCCCTCGTCCTCGTCCTCGTCGGCGCCGCGGGGCGCGCGCCGCTGTTCCTCGCCCGGCACCTTCGAGACGCCGTGCGAAATGTAGCTCACCGCGTCGAGGCGCGACATGTCCTGCTGCTGGAGGAAGTAGACGGCGTGCGAATCGCGCTCCGAGAACATCGCCACCAGCAGGTTCGCGCCGGTCACCTCGCCGCGCCCCGACGACTGAACGTGCACCGCGGCGCGCTGCAGCACGCGCTGGAAGCCGGCGGTCGGCTTGGCGTCGACGAGGCCGTCGACGACGAGCGCCTGGAGCTCGTTGTCGAGGTAGTCCTCGATCTCCTCGCGCAGCGCGTCGAGGTCGACGCCGCAGGCGCGAAACAACGCCATGGCGTCCTGGTCCTCGGTCAGCGCGAGCATGAGATGCTCGAGCGTCGCGTATTCGTGGTTGCGGCTGTTGGCCAGCGCGAGCGCGTGGTGAAGCGTCTGCTCGAGGTTGGGAGACAGCATGCCGCGTTCGCTCATTCCCGTTCCATCGTGCACTGCAGCGGGTGCTCGTGGCGCCGGGCCAGGTCGATCACCTGGGTCACTTTGGTTTCCGCCACGTCGTACGGGAACACGCCGCACACGCCGACGCCGCGCTGGTGGACGTGGAGCATGATGCGCGTCGCATCCTCCTGGCCCTTGTGGAAGACGTTCTCGAGCAGCATGACGACGAACTCCATCGGCGTGTAGTCATCGTTGAGCAGAATGACCTTGTACAACGACGGCTTCTTGGTCTTCGGCCGGGTCTTGGTGACCACCGAGGTGCCCGGCGTCGTGTCGTCGCGTGGATTCTTGCCCATGTCGGTTCGCGCCATATCAACATTCATCGCGTGGCTGTCGTCATGATATCGGATTCGCCACCAACAATTAAAGAGGCTAACGCATGCTTGCCGCCCCCGCCACGAAATCAGCCGACGACGTCCGGGGAACGCTCCCAATTCGCTCCGGCTCTTCGTCGCTGGATCGGTCACAATTCGCCGCGCGACACGCGTCAGACGTTACGGCCGCCTGTGATCGTGGGCGCTACTCGGCGAGGGCGAGCGTTCCGGATTCGCCGGAGAAATGCTGGACGACGTCACAGTCCAGGCGCTTTCGGCTCAGGATACGGCAGCCGCGTTGGGCGTCGCGCCAGCTCACGCCCACCAGCCGCGCCCGGTAGAGGCCGCCATCGCCCTGCTCGACAGGAACCACCACCGCGGCCGCCCGCGCGGCGATGCCTGGAATCAGGCGCTGGGCGCGCTCGAGCACCGCGTAGGCTGATTCGAGGCGGGCGTAGGCGCCGACCTGAATCGCCCAGGGCACGCCCGCCGTGATCACCGGCTTGGGCGGCGGTGGCGACGGGAACCCGGACGGCGCGGCCGCCTCGGTCCGGTGAAGCTCCGTGAACGCCCGGTCGAGGAGCTTGATCGTCTCGCGGTCACGCGCCTTGGGCGAGTCGGCGCCGAAAACGATGGCGACCAGCCGCCGGCCGCCGCGCTCGGCCGAGGCCGCCAGGTTGAACCCCGAAGCGCGGATGTAGCCGGTCTTGAGGCCGTCGGCGCCGGGATACGCGTCGAGCAGGGCGTTGTGGCTGCGGTACGTCTTGCCGCGGTAGCGGAAGCTCAGAGCCGAAAAGTAGTGGTAGTAGTGCGGGAAATCGCGGTAGAGCGCGAGCGCCAGCGTCGCCATGTCGCGTACCGTGCTGACCTGCCGCCGGTTGGGCAGGCCGGTGGCGTTGCGGAACCGCGTGCGCCGCATTCCGAGCGTGCGCGCCTTGGCCGTCATGGTCTGGGCGAAGCGCACCTCGCTGCCCCCCAGCGCCTCGGCGATCACCGTGCCGACGTCGTTGGCCGATCGGACGACGAGCGCGTGGATGGCGTCGTCGACGCGGATCGTCTGACCGCGGCGCAGGCCGAGCTTCGACTGGGGCTGACCCGCGGCGCGGGCGGAAACCGGGAGCCGCGTCTCGAGGTCGAGCCGGCCCGCGTCGAGCGCCTCGAACAGCAGGTAAAGCGTCATCATCTTGGTGAGCGACGCCGGGTAGTGCCGGGTATCGACGCGCCGCTTGTACAGCACCGCGCCCGATTCGGCGTCGACGACAATGGCCGCGCGCGACGCACGCGCGGACGACGGCAAGGCGGCGAGCGCGGCGACCGCGAGGGCTGAACCCACGATCATCGCCAAACAAGTACGTCCGAGTCGGTCGCGCATGCGCCCCGTTCGCCAATCGTAGTTATTGTTTCTCAAGAATTCGAAAAACGAATCGCGTGAAGCGTAACGAAGGTCGATTCGAGTGTCCATCCCCGATAGCAATCGGCCCAAAACGCGGGGATCTTTCCATTGTGAGTTCAATCGTTGTGTTTCCGGGCCGATAATGCCCGGGGCCGTCCCATTCGTTAGAGCCGTGTTCGACCGGTCGCCCGCGCCGCCCATCCCGATCGCTATATTGAAAAATATTGTCTAATTCCGATAGACGGTTACAATCCAATTATTAATCTTTTACATGAATTAACGCGCGCGTCCTTTCGGCGTTGTGCGGTAGGCAACTTCCGACACCCTGGGCGGAAAAAATTGCCGGGTGCGGGCAAGTTCTTCCCGGTTCCGCCGGCCGCTTCAGGCCTCGGGCTCGTCGATCAACGCTATTTTCATCGTTTCCCAGTTCTCGCCGGCGACGATCCCGCAGGTGATGCCGTTGGGGGCGGTGACGATAATCGTCCACGTGCCGCTTTCCGAGGCCACCACCTCGAGCACGTGGCCATTCGACGTAACGCCCATCGCCACTGGCGCTTCCTCGTAGGTTTTCGACAGGTGGTCGAGAAATTCCGCGCGCGTATCGCACGGCCCGGCCTGCTGCGCCATGGCGGGAAACGCTATCAACGAACCGCTGAGTAGGAGTACGAGACGCAACATTTTTTGCTCCTCCTCTCAAAAGTGTTTGTCCTGAACTATATCCGTGCAACAGCCGTGCCAATATCCAATCAAGACGAACTAAAATTTACAAAACATTAGCAATACCTAAGCAATCGTTAATTGTCCCCAGCAAGAGATTTACGAAAATTCGCCTCTATCACCGCGCAAATCTACACGCGACCCGACTAATAACCCTTTAAATATTTTCGGAGGTTCCGGCGCGCGGCCAGAAACATGCGGCTCAGAGTGTGTTTGGAAAGGCGACTGTATATCGGACTATGGGTTCCGGCTCCTACAGCGGCGGCCGTCGGTCGAGCGTCGGCGCCGCCGTCTGATAGGCGTGGGCGGCGCGCAGCACCAACGCGTCGGCGTGCCTGGGGCCGACGATCTGCAGGCCGGCGGGCAGGCCGTCGGCGGTGAAGCCGCAGGGCACCGACGCCGCCGGCTGGCCGGTCAGGTTGAAGGGGTAGCTGAACGGCGTCCACTCGGGCCAGCGCGAGAGCCCCGATCCCGGCGGCACCTCCTCGCCGGCGGCGAACGCCGGGATCGGCAGCGTCGGCGTGAGCAACAGGTCGAAGCGCTGGTGGAACGCGCCCATGTGCACGCCGAGCGCCGCGCGGGCGCTTTCCGCGGCGAGCAGGTCGAGCGCGCCGAGGCGCGCGCCTTCGGTCGCGACTTCGACGAGACCCGGGTCCATGAGCTCGCGCCGGCTCGCGCTCACCGCGCGCAGGGCGTGGGCCGCGCCGGCGTACCACAGGGTGCGGAAACATTCGTGCGGGGTGGCGAAGCCGGGATCGACCGCCTCGACCTTGGCGCCGAGGCCGGCAAACGTATCGGCCGCCGCGGCGACCAGCGCCGCGATCTCGGGATCGACGCGAGCGTAGCCGAGGTCGGCGCTCACGGCGACGCGCAGGCCCTCGACGCCGTCGCCGAGCCCGTCGCCCCAGTCGCGCGCGTGCGAGACCAGCGCGTAGGGGTCGCGCGCATCGGGACGCGCGATGACCGAGAGCATCAGCGCCGCGTCGGCGACGGTGCGCGCGATCGGGCCGACGTGCGACAGGCCGCCGAACGGACTCGGCGGATAGAGGGGCACGCGGCCGTACGTCGGCTTGAGCCCGGCGAGGCCGGTGAAACCGCTCGGAATCCGGACCGAGCCGCCGCCGTCGGTGCCGATCGCGAGCGGCCCCATGCCCGCCGCGACCGCGGCCGCCGAGCCGCCGCTCGAGCCGCCCGGCGTGCGCTCGAGGTTCCAGGGATTGCGCGTGATTCCGTTGAGCGGGCTGTCGGTCACGCCCTTCCAGCCAAACTCGCACGTCGTGGTCTTGCCGAGAACCACGGCGCCGTGCTCGCCCAGCCGGGCGACGCACGGCGCGTCCTCGTCCCACGCCTGCCCGGCGTCGATCGTCTTGGAGCCGCGCAGGGTCGGCCAGTGCTTGGTCAGCACCAGGTCCTTGATCGACACCGGAACGCCGTCGACGAGGCCCATGGGCTCGCCCCTCTGCCAGCGCGCCTCGGACGCGCGGGCGGCAACCATCGCGCCCTCGTCGTTAACCAGGCAGAACGCGTTGAGGCGTTCGTTGTGCGCCGCGATCCGGTCGAGAGCGGCCTGCGTCGCCTCGACCGGCGACAGGCGCTTGGCGCGATAAAGGGCGATCAGTTCGGTCGCCGGGGTGAAGGCGAGATCATCGGACATCGGTCACGCGAGGTACACGAATCGGTTGAGTCAAGGCCGCGCCGCGAGCGTGGCGGTCGCGCTCATCGCCGCCGCGCCCCCGGGCGTCTCCGCCCAGGCGGCAAGATCGGCAACGCTGTCGTTCGCCATGCACTCACGCTAGCGCATAATTCGTTCACCTTTACACAGTAAAAGTGAACTGCGTTCAATCGCCACGCAGGCTTCCGCCGCATGAGCGGCGACCCGCACTTGCGGGCTGGCGCAATCCGAACGAGTGGAATCGTTCGTATTGCGCGCTAGCGCAACCAGGCGCCATCGTCGATGCCGGCAAGGCCGCGGGCTTGTTACGCGGCGCGCCGCCGATTATGTAAGGCGGGTGCGGCTGGAGGTAAGTAGCGCGCGTGTGGAGCTTTCTTTCCGGACCCGAACTCACGGCGCTGGGCAGCGTCATCGCCATCGACATCGTCATGTCCGGCGACAACGCCATCATCATCGGCATGGCGGCGGCGGGCCTCGAGCCCGCGCTCAGGCGGCGCGAGATCATCATCGGGATCGCCGCCGCAGTTTGGCTTTACACGCTGGCCCAGCAAGCGGCCGGGAGCAGGAAGGAGCGCGCGTCAGCATGATGTATGGGCTCGCGGCCGGAGGCCTTCTGTTTCTGTTCATGGGCGGAGAGATGTTGGTGCGAGGGTCGGTCGCGCTGGCCGATCGCGTCGGGGTTTCGGCCCTGCTCATCGGCCTCACGGTCGTCGCCTTCGGCACCTCGGCTCCCGAACTCGCGGTGTGCCTCGAAGCGGCTTTAGCCGGCAATCCAGACATAGCCGTCGGCAACGTCGTCGGCAGCAATATCGCCAACATCCTCCTCATTTTAGGGGTCGGCGCCATGATCAGTCCCATTCGCTGCGCACCGATCGTGGTTTTTCGCGACGCCGCAGCCATGGTCATCAGCAGCGTGACGCTCGTTGCGCTTGGAATGACCGGGATCATCGTTCCCTGGGAGGGCGGCCTGATGTTCGCGGCGCTCGTGGCTTTTATCGGGTACCGCTATTGGACCGAGAAATACCGCCGGGCGCCTTCGGGAACGCTGCATGTTCAGCAGGCGGAGGCATTCGAGGATATCCCATTAAAACTCTGGGTCAGCCTTCTGTTTGTGGTTGGCGGTGTCGGCGCCGTCATCGGCGGGGCGGATATGCTCCTCGAGGGGGCGGTGAGCATCGCCCGCGCGGCCGGTCTATCGGAAGCCGTGATCGGCCTCACGTTGGTGGCCGTCGGCACCTCGCTGCCGGAACTCGCCACCGCCATCGTCGCCGCCATTCGGCGCCATCCCGAAGTGGCCATCGGCAATGTTCTCGGCAGCAACATTTTCAATATCATGGGGGTGCTCGGCATTACGGCCATGGTTACGCCGGTGCCGATAAGCGCCCAAATCATCGAATTCGATCTCTGGGTCATGCTGGCCGTCGCGGCAGCCTCGATTCCGGTCCTGATGACCGGGTGGCGGGTGGATCGAATTGAGGCGACCGTCTTCCTGACGCTATACGCCGCTTACGTCAGCGCGCTATTTTTCGGCCTGCCGGAGAGGTTGGCTGCGGCTGTCTAAAACCCGAGCCGGATACATAGAGCCAAGCACCGAGAAAGTCATAACGCCGCAGAGGGATGGTCATGTCGACGATCAACGGCCTTGTCGAGGGATACCGGACGTTTCGCGCGGTCGACTTCGAACCGAACCGGGCCCGGTTCCAAGCGATGGCTAGGGAAGGGCAGGCTCCCAGGGCGATGGTCATCGGCTGTTGCGATCCCCGGGTCGATCCAGGGACGATACTGGGTGCGGCGCCGGGTGAATTGTTCGTCGTGCGCAACGTCGCCAATCTGGTGCCGCCTTATGAACCCGACGCGAACTATCACGGGACCAGCGCGGCGGTGGAGTTCGCGGTCAAAAGCCTCGAGATCGCGCACATCATCGTGCTTGGCCACGACCATTGCGGCCGGGCATCCGGCGGGCGCCCGTTGACGTCCGCGTTGTCGCGAAGCGGGCGGTGCGCACGGACACCCGTGGGTGCTGGTGTTCGGGCTGGTGCTCTCGATCGCGCTGATGGCGGTGGCGGCCAACTACATCGCCAAGCTGCTCGAGCGCCACCACTGGATCGCCTACATCGGCCTGGCGATCGTCGCTTACGTCGCCGGCGACATGATCTTCCGGGGGATGAGCGAAATCCTGACCGCCGCGGCGTAGGCCCGAAAGCGTTCAGCGCGCACCCGCGGGGTGACAGCGTCCCATAGCGGTGTGTGAAAACGAATTCTTTTCGGCCCCCCCCCCCGGTTCCACTATCCTTGGCCGCAAGCCATCGAACCGGGGGGATAATCATGGGCGAGCGAACGACGCTACCGATCACCGGCGGCTGCCTGTGCGGCGCGGTGCGTTACGAGGCGGACGAGCCGCCGACAACCGGCACCTATTGCCACTGTCGGATGTGCCAGAAGGCTTACGGCAATCCGTTCGGCACCTTCGCGATCTTCCGCCAGGAAGCGTTTCGCGTCACGCGCGGAGAGCCGAAATTTTACAAGTCCTCGGAGACTGCCGAGCGGGGGTTCTGCGCCGACTGCGGTACACCATTGATCATGCGCGTCTTCGACTCGCAGACCATCGGGCTCATGGTCGGCAGCCTCGACCATCCCGAAGATGCGCCGCCAACGAAGCACATGGGGATCGAAAGCCAGATACCATGGCTCACCATCGACGACGCGTTGCCCCGCAAGACCACGAAAGAGCATATCGGCTACGAGGTCGAGACCTGACGCGCGGTACTCGCAACCGGATCACAGGGGGACCAGCCATGGGCGAGACGACGCTACCGATCAGCGGCGGCTGCCTGTGCGGCGCGGTGCGTTACGAGGTAAGCGGGCCGCCCGACAAGGTCGGCACCTGCCATTGTCGCATGTGCCAACGGTGGTCCGGCACGGCCTTCACCACCGGTGTCCGCTATCCCCGCGCCGCGTTCCGCTTCACCAAGGGGGAACCGAAGGTCTACCAGTCGTCGGCGATCATGGAGCGCGCCTTCTGCGCCGACTGCGGCAGCCCGCTGATCTATTGGTACCTGGCCGAGAATAAAGGCGCCGACCGAGTGTGGCTCTCGCTCGGTAATTTCGACGATCCGAGCGCCTTCACCCCGGAATACCACTACGCGGTGGAGACCCGGATGCGTTGGCTGGCCGACGATGGGTTGCCGCGCTTTCGCCTCGATGAGGATGACAACCTGGCCGCGGCGCTGGACGCGGCCGGCGACGGGCCCGAATAGGCCGCGCCCGACGCCCTTGCCGGCGGCAAGCGAAGAGCGGAGGATGAGCGAAATCCCGACGGCCGCGGCGTAGGCCCGAAAGCGTTCAGCGTTAGCGCACACCCGCGAGGCCGATGCCGGTGGCTTCGGCGGTCGCCAGCGTCAGCGCGCGCAGGTCCTCGGGCTCGAGGTTCTGAAGATTGGTCTTGCCGGTGCAGCGCGCCATCATCGACGCCTCGCCCGCGCTCGCCTTGAGGATGTTGACCACGGCCTGGGCGCGCTCCTCGTCCGAGCGGTCGGGCGCGAAGCGCATGCCGCGGCCCTCGGTGATCTCGCCGCCCGCCGCCAGCCCCACCGGCACGCCGATGACCACCGCGACGACGCCGAGCGCGATCACCTTGGCCGCGTCGGTGCCCGAACGGACGCCGCCGAAATAGACCAGGTCGATCTCCTCCTCGCGGCCGAGCCGGCGCAGGATGCGGATGGCGTCGCGCAGCATGGTGAGGTCGGGCGCTCCGGCGAGCTCGGCCCACGGCGCGCCGAGGCCGGCGCTGGCGTCGAGCAGCAGCATGTCGAAGCCGCCGTCAAGCCCGTGCGCGATCGCCTCCTCGAGCGCCGCCGGCGACGACACGGCGAGCCCCAAGACCTGGTCGTCACGCAGGCGCCGCGCGTCGGGCGCGTGAAAGCGATGGCCGAGCGCATGGACCAGCCCCGCCGCATCGCGGCTCGGTTCGATCTGCCCCGGCATGACGATTTGTAACCACGGCGCGTCGCCGCCGATCGGCCGCACGCCGAGATAGCCGCAACCCGCTTCGGCGAGGCCCAGCGCCACGCCCTCGCGCACCTCGTCGGGCGCGTCGTCGAAGCCGGTGACGAAGAAGGGCTGCGAAAGCACCAGCCGGCCGCCGATCGAGGTGCCGATCTTGCACGCCTCGCGGTACGGGTCGATGACCAGCCGCGACAGGTTCGCCGGCAGGAACACGAGATCGTCGAGCGTCGCCGGCCGGCCCTCGGGGAACGGGTTGTCGCGCAGCTCGAGCCGCTTCGCGAGCATCGCCCGGTGGCTCAGGTGATCGCCCGGCAGGGTGCGCGCCATGGTGAAGATGTCCTCGCGATGCTGCACCGCATAGTCCGACGATCCGGTCTCGGCGTCGCAGCGATAGCAGCGCGCGGCTTCGTCGCGCGCGGCCTGCCAATCGTAGGTCGCCTCGATCTCGGGGAACTCGACCGGGTTCTCGCCGAGGCCAAAGAACTCGGGATGTTGGATTCCGAGCTTCTCCCACTGCAGGTCCTGCGCCACCGGCACCCGGCGCGTGCGGTAGGGCGTGCGATACGGCATCGGGTTCTCGCGTCCCTCGAGGAACGCCTTGATGTAGTAGGCGACGCGCTGTCCATGGTGCATCGCCATGACGATCGTCGAGCCGCCGAACGCGCCGTCGCCGGCGGCGAACACCTTGGGGTCGTCGGTGCGCATGCCGTCGAATTCGGCGCGCACGCGGTCCGCCGCCATCATTCCCTTGTCGTCGAGCTCGCCGCACGCCGCGTACTGGCCGACCGCGGCGATGATCATGCCGCACGCGACGTCGTGCTCGCTGCCGGCGACGTCGACCCGCCGACGCCGGCCGTCGGCGTCCGCGGCG
>JACZUY010000240.1 GCA_022572945.1 Pseudomonadota bacterium | reverse complement strand
ACGGGGTGCGGGCGCGGCTGTTCACCGTCGATGACCTCGCCGGCGTGCCGCTCGCCGGCCGCATCTTCGCCGAGATCGCCGAGGATCACCCGGCGCTCGACGAGACGCGGCTGATCCACGAATCGGTGCGCCGCATGATCGACGCGATGGTCAACGACGTCATCGCCGAGACGCGCCGCCGCGTCAGCCGGGCGCGGCCCGAAAGCGCCGACGCGGTGCGTCGCCTCGGCCGGCCGCTGGTCGCCTTCTCGGACGAGATGCGCGACCATGATCGCGCCCTCAAGGCGTTCCTCGGCGAAAACATGTACCGTCACGACCGGGTCACCCGTATAACCGACGTGGTGCAACCCGTGGTGCGCGAGCTGTTCACGGCGTTCATGGCCGATGCCGGGCAGTTGCCGGCGGACTGGCGCGAGCGCGCGGCGGGCGTTACGGAACCGCGCCGCGCGCGCCTCGTGGCCGACTACATCGCCGGCATGACCGACCGCTTCGCGATCGCGGAGTACGACAGGGTGTTCAATACCTCATTGTCTCTTAAATGAATATTTTCAATAGCTTCGAACGAGAAATTGAAACTATAGTTCAGTCTCTTTCGGACGCGGGCGTGCTGCCGCGGGGGTTGGATACGACGGCGATCACCATCGAGCCGCCGCGCGATCCGGCGCACGGCGACCTCGCCTCCAACGCCGCGTTGGCGCTGGCGCGCGACGCGGGGATGGAGCCGCGCGAAATCGCCGGGCGCATCGCCGAACGGCTCGGCCGGCACCAGGCGGTGGCGGCGGTCGAGGTGGCCGGCCCCGGGTTCATCAACCTGCGCCTGACCGACGCGTTCTGGCGCGACCGGCTGGCCGAGGTCTTGCTGGCGGGCAGCGCTTTCGGCGCGTCCGATCTGGGCCGCGGCGAACGGGTCAACGTCGAGTACGTCTCGACCAATCCGACGGGTCCGCTCCACGTCGGCCACGCGCGTGGCGCGGTGTTCGGCGACGCGCTCGCGGCGCTGCTCGAGAAGGCGGGTTACGACGTGACCCGCGAATTCTACATCAACGACTCCGGCGCCCAGGTCGACGCGCTGGCCCGGTCGCTCCGGCGCCGCTACCTGGTCGCGATCGGGGCCGAAACCCAGGCGTCGTTCGAGGCGTCGCGCGAGAAGGGGGACGTCGAGTACGGCGGCGACTATCTGCGGCCGGTGGCCGAATCGCTTGCGCGAAGGGACGGCGACGCCTGGCGCGACGCGGATGAGAGCGACTGGCTGCCGGCGTTTCGCGACTTCGCCATCGCCGAGATGATGGCGCTCGTTCGCGCGGACCTCGCGGCGCTCGGCGTTCTCCACGATGTGTTCACATCCGAGCGCGGGCTCGTCGAATCCGGCAAGCTCGAGCAAGCGCTCGACCGGCTCAAGTCCGGCGGCATGATCTACACCGGCGTGCTCGAGCCGCCCAAGGGCAAGAAGCCCGACGACTGGGAGCCGCGCCCGCAGACGCTGTTCCGATCGACCGAGTTCGGCGACGACGTCGACCGGCCGCTCAAGAAATCGGACGGAAGCTGGACCTATTTCGCCCCCGACATCGCCAACCACCTCGACAAGATCGAGCGCGGCGCGACCGCGCTGATCGACGTCTGGGGCGCCGATCACGGCGGTTACGTGAAGCGCATGAAGGCGGCGGTGGCGGCGCTCACCGGCGGCGAGGTCGCGCTCGACGTCAAGCTGTGCCAGATGGTCAGGCTCCTGCGCCGGGGCGAGCCGGTGAAGATGTCGAAGCGGGCGGGGCGCTTCGTCACCGTTCGCGAGGTGATCGACGAGGTCGGCAAGGACGTCGTGCGGTTCATCATGCTGACGCGCAAGAACGACGCGCCGCTCGACTTCGATCTTGCCCGCGTCACCGAGCAATCGAAGGACAACCCGGTGTTCTACGTGCAGTACGCCCACGCGCGGGCGTGCTCGGTGATGCGCAACGCGGCCGCGGAATTCGCCAGCATCGACACCGACCCCGGGGCGCTTGCCGGGGCGGAGCTGGATCGACTGGACCACCCGGCCGAGCTCGCCCTGATCAAGACGCTGGCGGCGTGGCCCCGCCAGGTCGAGAGCGCCGCCGAGGCGCACGAGCCTCACCGCCTCGCGTTCTATCTCGCCGATCTGGCGGCGGCGTTCCACGGGCTCTGGGCGCTGGGCAACGAGGACCCGGGCCTGCGCTTCATCGTCGCCGGCGACGAGGCGCTGACACGCGCGCGGCTGGCGCTGGTTCGGGCGGTCGGGCTGGTGATCGCGTCGGGGCTCGACATCTTCGGCGTCGAGCCGGCAGAGGAGATGCGCTAGGTGACGGCTTCCCCTGACCCGATCGAGCCCGGCGGCGCCTCGCCGCCGCGGCGGAGCGGCGCGAGGCTCGTGTTGGCCGGAATCGCGCTCGCCGGGCTCGCCGCCCTCGGCTGGTATGTGTACGGGCAGGGGCCCGACGGCGCCGCCCGCGAGCTACCGCTGATCAAGGCCGAGGAAGGCCCGGTGAAGATGCGGCCCGACGACCCCGGCGGCATGGCCGTGCCCAATCGCGACAAGCTGGTCTACGACGCCCTCGAGGCGGGAACGGTCGAGCCGGTGGT
>JACZUY010000081.1 GCA_022572945.1 Pseudomonadota bacterium | reverse complement strand
GGACCTGCGAGACGAGCGCGTCGGGCAGGCGGCGTCGGTGGTCGCCGCGATTCCCGAAGTGCGCGCCGCGCTGCTCGATTACCAGCGCGCTTTCGCGGCCGAGCCGCCCGGGACGGTGGTCGACGGACGCGACATCGGCACCGTGGTGTTCCCCGACGCCACCCACAAGCTGTTCGTGACCGCCGGCCTGGAAACCAGGGTCGCGCGGCGCTACAATGAGCTCGTCGAGCGCGGCGCCGGCAGCGACCGGGCGCGGGTGAAGCGCGATCTGGTCGCGCGCGACCGGCGCGATTCCGCGCGCGGGATCGCGCCGCTGGCCGCGGCCGCCGACGCGGTGGTGCTGAACACCACCGAGCTTGACGCCGACGCCGTGTTCGAGGCGGCGCTGGCGGCGCTCGAGCGACGGCGCTGACGGCGTCGTTTGCTCCGCTGCGACGCGGTAATACGGTTGCAGGACGGCCGCGTCGCCTGTATAGAGTGGCGCTTTCTTTTTTTCGTCCGCGGACGTGTGCGGACGTGGCTTTCGGATCTGGATAACACGCGCGGATCTGGATAACACGCGCGACCGTTAAGGACCGCCGCTGCTGTCCGACCGGATCATCGAGACTTGGGAGATCGAATGAGCAATCACGCCACCGGCGAGGAAACGCCTTCCACCGAAGAGAACTTCGCCGCGCTCTTCGCCGAATCGCTTGAAAAGGCCGACACCGCCGAAGGCACCGTCGTCAAAGGGATCGTCATCTCGATTGAAAACGACATGGCGCTCGTCGACATCGGCCTCAAGGCCGAGGGCCGGGTGCCGGTGAAGGAGTTCTCCGAGCAGGGCGAGCCGCCCGAAATCAAGGTCGGCGACGAGGTCGAGGTCTATCTCGACCGGCTCGAGAACGTGCACGGCGAGGCCGTGCTCAGCCGCGAGAAGGCGCGCCGCGAGGAGGCGTGGATTCAGCTCGCGAGCGCGTTCAAGGATGGCGGGTGCGTCGAGGGCACGATCTTCGGCCGCGTCAAGGGCGGCTTTACCGTGGATCTTTCGGGGGCGGTCGCGTTCCTTCCGGGCAGCCAGGTCGATATCCGCCCGGTGCGCGACGTGACGCCGCTGATGGGCTCGGTGTTCGAGTTCATGATTCTCAAGATGGACCGCCGCCGCGGCAACATCGTCGTCTCGCGCCGCGCGGTGCTCGAGGAGGCGCGTGCCGAGGCGCGCGCCGAACTCATCGCCGGCCTGAAGGAAGGACAAGTGCTCGAGGGCGTGGTCAAGAACATCACCGATTACGGCGCCTTCGTCGATCTCGGCGGCATCGACGGGTTGCTCCACGTTACCGACATCGCGTGGCGGCGAGTCAAGCATCCCACCGAGGCGGTGTCGATCGGCGAGACGGTCAAGGTGCAGGTGATTCGCTTCAACCGCGAAACCCAGCGCATCAGTCTCGGCATGAAACAGCTCGAGGAGGACCCGTGGGACGGCGTCGTGGCCAAGTATCCGACGGGAACCAAGTTCACCGGGCGGGTCACCAACATCACCGACTACGGCGCCTTCGTCGAGCTCGAGCCGGGTGTCGAAGGACTCGTCCACATCTCCGAAATGAGCTGGACCAAGAAGAACGTGCATCCCGGAAAGATTATCTCGACCAGCCAGCAGGTCGAGGTGATGGTGCTCGACGTCGATCCCAACAAGCGGCGCATCAGCCTCGGGCTCAAACAGTGCCGCGAAAACCCGTGGCAAGAATTCGTCACCAAGTTTCCGCCCGACAGCGAGGTCGAGGGCGCGGTCAAGAACATCACCGAGTTCGGCATTTTCATCGGCGTTCACGGCGAGATCGACGGCATGGTGCACATGTCGGACATCTCTTGGGACAAGCCCGGCGAGGAGGCCATCCAGGACTACAAGAAGGGTGACGTGGTCAAGGCCAAGGTGCTCGATGTCGACGTCGAGAAAGAGCGCGTCAGCCTCGGCATCAAGCAGCTCAGCGACGACCCGTTCGCCAAGTCGCGGTCGACGCTCAAGCGGGGCCGGCGCGTCACCTGCACGGTGACCGGGATCGTCGTTACCGGCGTCGAGGTCGACGTTGACGGCGCGGCCGGGTTCATCCGCAAGGCCGAGCTTTCGCGCGATCGCAGCGAGCAACGCCCCGACCGGTTCGCGGTCGGCGAGAAATTCGACGCCAAGGTCACCACGGTCGACCGCGCCAGCCGGCGCATCAACCTGTCGATCAAGGCGCTCGAGGTCGCCGAAGAGAAGCAGGCGATGGCCGAATACGGCTCGTCCGACAGCGGCGCCAGCCTCGGCGAGATCCTCGGCGCGGCGATCAGCAAGGCCCACGAGGAAAAGGCGTCGAAGCAAGCCGACGATCCGGCGGCCGGCGACGCCGCCGAAGAGGCCGGGCCCAAGAAGAAGGCCGAGAGCAAGGCCAAGTCCGGGAAAAAAGCCGAGGGCGCAACCAAGCCCAAGAAGAAGGCCGCGGGCGCGGCCAAGCCCAAGAAGAAGGCCGCAGGCGCGGCCAAGGCCGGGACGAAGGCCAAGGCCGAGGCCGGGAACGAGGCCGAGGGCAATGCCGAGGCCGGGAAAGAGGCGCAAGACGCGTAGCGACGCGGCGGCCCGCCCGCCGCGTCGGCTTCCGGGTCCGCGCGCCCGCGCCCGATGACGCCCGACTCCGACATTCTCATCGACCGCCGCCGGCTGGCGCGCCGGCTGGCGCTGTGGCGGATCGTCGCGATCGTCGCGCTGGCGGCGGTCGCCGTCGTCGCCGTCGGCCGCTTCGACACCATCACCGGCCGCGACCACTTGGCGCGGGTGACGATCGACGGGATCATCGTCGATGATCCGGACATCGTCGCGGCGCTTGCCGAGGTCGCCGAGGATTCGCGGGTGAAGGCGCTGATCGTCCGCATCGACAGCCCCGGCGGCACCTTCGTCGGCGGCGAGACGCTTTATCGCGCGCTGCGCGAGGTCGCCGAAGGCAAGCCGGTCGTCGCCGTCCTCGGCACGGTGGCGACCTCGGCGGCCTACATGGCGGCGGTCGCCACCGATCGCATCTTCGCCCGCCAGGGCACCATTACCGGCTCGATCGGCGTGATGATGCAAACCGCCGACATGACCGGCCTGCTCGACAAGCTGGGCATCAGCGCCGAAGCGATCAAGAGCGGACCCCTGAAGGCGGCGCCGTCGCCGCTCGAGCCGCTCACCGACGAGGTGCGCGCCGCGACGCAGGCGATCGTCGACGACATGCACGCGCTGTTCACCGACATGGTGGCCGAGCGCCGGGGGTTCGATGCGGCGCGCGCCCGGCGCCTCGCCGACGGACGCGTCTATTCGGGCCGCCAGGCGCTCGAACACGACCTCATCGACGCCATCGGCGGCGAGGCCGAGGCGCGCGCCTGGCTGGTCGCCGAGAGGGGACTTCCCGAGGGTCTGCCGGTAAGCGACGTCGATACCGAGCCCGAGTTCGGGGAATGGTTCCCGGGCGTCCGCTCGCTTACTCGAAATATGTTGCTTTCAGAAAGACTTACCCTTGACGGGCTGATCTCCGTCTGGCACCTTGGAAGCCGTTAGGCGGACCGCCCGAAAGAGACCCGCAACGTCGGCGGTCGAAGGCACTTGAGCGCGCCCGCGTGTGCGCGCCTTGCGAGAGATCATCATGACCAGATCGCAACTCATCCTGCGGCTGGCGGAGCAGAACCCGCACCTCTTCCACCGCGACGTCGAGCGCATCGTCGCCACCGTGTTCGAGGAGATATCGGAGGCGCTGGCGCGCGGCGACAGGGTCGAGCTGCGCGGTTTCGGCGCATTCTCGGTTAAGCGGCGGTCGGCGCGCGTCGGCCGCAACCCGCGCACCGGCGAGACCGTGCACGTGGCGGCCAAGTCGCTGCCCTACTTCAAGACCGGCAAGCAGTTGCGCGAACGGCTCAACGCCCCGTAGTGTCACAAGCGTGAGGTTGATCAGCCGCATAGCTGCGGTCCTGATCGGGATCGCCGTGGTGGCGTTCGCCATCGCCAACCGGGCGCCCGTCGAGGTCAGTCTCGATCCGTTCCCCTTCGCCTTTGAAACTCCGCTCTACGTCGTGGCGGTCGGCGCGCTGGTCGTCGGCCTCGGCGCCGGCGCGGCGGCGGCCTGGTTCCACGGCCGCAAGGCGCGGAGCCTCGCACGCGCGCGCAAGACCAGGGTCGCGGTTCTCGAGCACCAACTCGCGCGCCTCGGCGAGCGCGAATCAAAGCAATCGTCCGCGCCGTTGCCGACCTCGGCCGACGCGGCGGCATCCAAGACCTCGCGACAGCACAGTTGACTGCGCAGCGGGCCGGGCCGTGACCGTCGCACAGCGCGCGGTCTGACGCGCCAGCTGCGGGGCGCGGTCGCGCGCGTTTGCCGAACGATGCCCACCCTGATATTCTGATCGCCATATCTCGCCCCAAGACGATCGACGCTAGGAGTCGAACGGCATGGAACACGCGTTCACGCTGGCGATCATCGCCGCCCTTTACCTGGCCGCCAAGGCAAGCCCCGGCCCCATCTTTTTCGTCTTGTCGCGCTACTCGATGGCCGGCCTGAGGCGCAGCGCCACGTTAATTGCGATCGGCATCACCACCGGGTCGACGGTTTGGGCGGTGATGAGTCTCATGGGGCTCAGCATGGTCCTCATGCAAACCGGCTGGCTGTACGCCGCGCTGAAAATCGCCGGCGGCGCGTACCTGCTGTATTTGGGCGCGACGATGCTGTTGTCTTCGTCACAGCCCGCGGCCGACACGCCGGTCTCGACGGTCGACACCATGAGCGCCGCGAAGGCTTTGAGAATCGGGTTGTTGACCAGCCTTACCAATCCGAAGTCGGGTGTGTTCTGGACCAGTGTTTTTCTTGTCGCCTTCCCGCCCGATGCGCCGGCTTGGATGTATCCGACAACCGTGTGCATGATCACCGCGATGTCGTTCGCTTGGCACATGATGCTGGTGACCGTGTTTTCCTGGCAGCGCATCCGTACGGTCTACGTGCGAATCAAACGCCACATCGATCGGCTAACCGGCACGATCCTGATTTTGTTCGGTATTCGGCTGCTTGCCTCCGACCGCTAACGCTCAATCGATTCGGTTTCTGGAAACGCAATTCGGGCGATCCGAGCAATAGCCATGGTCCAGCCGCCTGGCCGCGGATCGTTTGCGAAACACCCCAATTCGCCGCCTTAGCACGCGTGAAGGCGTCGGAAATGTCTTAATCAGCCGGGCGGTGATCTGCTATAAGGGCGCAAAACTGCGGCCCGACGGGGGCCGGCGGGGAGGAGGAAGCTCATGGCGGACGGCGATCGCGCGAGCCAGCTCTTGTGCGCCATCGACACCACCGAGCTCGATGCCGCGGTGTCGGTCGCGACGTCGCTCAAGGGCCTCGTCGGCGGCGTCAAGCTGGGGCTCGAGTTCTTCACCGCGAACGGGCCCGGCGGCGTCGCCGCGGTCGCCGAGAGCGGGTTGCCGCTGTTCCTCGACCTCAAGTTCTACGACATCCCCAACACCGTCGCCGGCGCGATCCGCGGCGCGGTCGGGCTCAACCCGTTCATGATCACGGTGCACGTCGGCGGCGGCCCGGCGATGCTCAGGGCGGCGATGGCCGCCTCGTTCCGCGTTGCCGCGCAGAACGACGGCCGGCGCCCGCTGGTGATCGGCGTCACCGTGCTCACCAGCTTCGACGAGGACGACGTGGCGCAGGTCGGCATGCAGGGACCGCTCCCCGATCAGGTGCGCCGCCTTGCCGAGCTGGCGCAGGGCAGCGGCCTCGACGGCGTGGTCTGCTCGGCGCACGAGATCGCGGACCTGCGCCAGCAATGCGGCGACGATTTCAAGCTGGTCGTGCCGGGCATCCGCCCGGCGTGGTCCTCGGCCGACGACCAGAAGCGGATCGTCACCCCGCAGGAGGCGTTGCGCCGCGGCGCCGACTATCTCGTCGTCGGCCGGCCGATCGTCCGCTCCGACGATCCGCCGGCGGCGGCGCGGCGCATCCTCGACGAGATGGCCGGGGCCTGAAACGCCGATCCGATGCCGGTAACCGCGAAGATTTGCGGCGTCAACGCGCCCGAGGCGGTGGCGGCCGCGGTGCGCGGCGGCGCGAGCCACATCGGGCTCAACTTCTACCCGCCGTCGCCGCGCGCGGTGACGCCGTCGCAGGCGGCGGCGCTTGCCGCCGGGGCGCCCGGTGCGGTATGCAAGGTGGGCCTGTTCGTCGACCCGGACGACGACACTCTCGCGGCGGTGCTCGCCGGAGTCGCGCTCGATATGTTGCAGTTCCACGGCGTCGAGACGCCCGGGCGCGTGGCCGCCGTGCGCGAACGCTTCGGCGTGCCGGTGATGAAGGCGATCCATGTCGCCGGCGCGGACGACCTCGCCGCCGCGGGCGCCTACGCCGAGGCCGCCGACTGGCTGCTGTTCGACGCGCGCGCGCCCAAGGGCATGGCCGACGCGCTTCCCGGCGGCAACGCGGTGAGCTTCGACTGGCGGCTCATCGCCGGGCGCCGCTGGCCGCTGCCGTGGATGCTGTCGGGCGGGCTCGAAGCCGGCAACGTCGCCGAGGCGGTCGAGGTGAGCGGCGCGCGCGTGGTCGACGTCGCGTCGGGCGTCGAGGACCGGCGCGGCCACAAGGACCCGGCGATGATCGCCGCGTTCCTCGCCGCGGTGGCGACGCTCTAGAGCGGTTCAAGGTCGATATGGAAGCGTTGAACACTTACAAGGCCGGACCCGACGAGCACGGCCGCTTCGGCCTCTACGGCGGGCGCTTCGTCGCCGAGACGCTGATGCCACTGATCCTCGAGCTCGAGGAGGCCTACCACGCGGCGCGCGACGACCCCGAGTTCGCCGCCGAGTTCGGCGGCTACATGAAGACCTATGTCGGCCGGCCCAGCCCGCTCTATTTCGCCAAGCGGCTCACCGAGCACTTCGGCGGCGCCAGGATTTACTTCAAGCGCGACGAGCTGAACCATACCGGCGCGCACAAGATCAACAACTGCATCGGCCAGATCCTGCTCGCCCGGCGCATGGGCAGGACCCGCATCATCGCCGAGACCGGCGCCGGCCAGCACGGCGTCGCGGCGGCCACCGTGTGCGCGCTGTTCGGCCTGCCGTGCGTGGTTTACATGGGCGAGGTCGACATCGCCCGGCAGCAGCCCAACGTGTTCCGCATGAAGCTGCTGGGCGCCGAGGTGGTGCCGGTGAGCTCGGGCTCGCGCACGCTCAAGGACGCGCTCAACGAGGCGCTGCGCGACTGGGTGACCAACGTCGAGACCACGTTCTACATCATCGGCACGGTCGCCGGGCCGCATCCCTACCCGGAGATGGTCCGCGACTTCCAGTCGGTGATCGGAACCGAGGCGCGCGAGCAGATGCTCGAGGCCGAGGGGCGGCTGCCCGACACGCTGGTGGCGTGCATCGGCGGCGGCTCGAACGCGATCGGCCTGTTCCACGCCTTCCTCGATGATGCGAGCGTGCGTATGGTCGGCGTCGAGGCGGCGGGCCGCGGCATCGACACCGGCGAGCACGCCGCCTCGCTTGGCGCCGGCTCGCCGGGGGTGCTGCACGGCAACCGCACCTATCTCCTGCAGGACGACGACGGCCAGATCAAGGAGGCGCACTCGATCTCGGCCGGGCTCGACTATCCGGGAATCGGGCCCGAGCACTCCTGGCTCAACGACACCGGGCGCGTCGAATACGTCTCGGCGACCGACGACGAGGCGCTCGCGGCGTTCCAGCTGTGCTCGCAGCTCGAAGGCATCATCCCGGCGCTCGAGCCGGCGCACGCGCTGGCGCACGTGGCGCGCATCGCGCCGTCCTTGCCGCCCGAGCACATCATCCTGATGAACCTGTGCGGCCGCGGCGACAAGGACGTCTTCACCGTCGCCGAGGCGCTCGGGGTGACGCTGTGAGCGGCGCGGCCAACCAGGGGCGGATTTCGCGCCGCTTCGCCGCGCTCGCCGACGAGGGCCGCGGCGGGCTGATCACCTTCGTCACCGCGGGCGATCCCGACTTCGACACCGGCACGGCGATCCTTGGCGGGCTGCCCGCGGCCGGCGCCGACGTGATCGAGCTCGGCATGCCGTTCACCGACCCCATGGCCGACGGCCCGTCGATCCAGGCGTCGAGCCTGCGAGCGCTGAGGTCGGGGCAGACCCTGAAGAAGACGCTCGCCATGGTGCGCGCGTTCCGCGCCGGCGACGGCGACACGCCGGTCGTGCTGATGGGCTATTACAATCCGATCTACATTTACGGCAACGAGGCGTTCCTCACGGACGCACGGGACGCCGGGGTCGACGGGCTGATCGTCGTCGACCTGCCGCCCGAGGAGGACGAGGAGCTGTGCCTGCCGGCGATATCGCGGGGGCTCAACTTCATTCGCCTGGCGACGCCGACGACCGATGATGCGCGCTTGCCGCGGGTGCTCGCCAACACCTCGGGCTTCGTCTACTACGTCTCGATCACCGGGATCACCGGCGCCAAGAGCGCCGCCGCCGACACCATCGCCAAGGCGGTCGCGCGGCTGCACCGCCATACCGAGCTGCCGGTCGCGGTCGGCTTCGGCATCAGGACGCCCGAGCACGCCGCCGCCGTGGCCCGCGTCGCCGACGCCGCGGTCGTCGGCTCGGCGCTGGTCGACCGGGTCAAGGCCAACCTCGACGAGGCGGGAAGGCCCGGCGCCGGCCTCGTCGACGACGTGCTCGGCCTGGTCGGCGATCTCGCCACCGGCGTGCGCGCGGCGCGCGGCTGAACCGCGGCGAGGGTTGGCCCGTGAACTGGCTCACCAACTTCGTCAGGCCGAAGCTCCGGGCGCTGGTGCGCAAGCCGGACATCCCCGACAACCTGTGGGAGAAGTGCACGTCGTGCGAGCAGATGATCTTCCGCCGCGAGCTCGAAGCCAACCAGTACGTCTGTCAGCACTGCGGCTTCCACATGCGCCTGGCGCCGAAGGCGCGGCTCGCGGCTTTGTTCGACGATGGCGCGTACCAGCTCATCGATCTGCCCAAGGCGCCGCTCGACCCGTTGAAGTTCCGCGACAGCCGGCGCTACACCGAGCGGCTCAAGGAGGCCCAGGCGCGGACCAAGGAGAACGACGCGGTGCTCGTCGCCCACGGCAAGATCGGCGAGATCGGCGTGGTCGTCGCGGTGTTCGACTTCGCGTTCATGGGGGGCTCGATGGGGGTCGCCGTCGGCGAGGCGCTGATCGCCGCGGCGCGGCTCGCGACCCTGCAACGGGCGCCGTTCGTCGTGTTGCCGGCGTCGGGCGGCGCGCGCATGCAGGAGGGCGTCCTGTCGCTGATGCAGATGGCGCGCACCACCATCGCCATCAACGAGGTCAAGGAGGCGGGGCTGCCGTATATCGTCGTGCTGACCAACCCGACCACGGGCGGCGTCACCGCCTCGTTCGCCATGCTCGGCGACATCGCCATGGCCGAGCCCGGGGCGCTGATCGGCTTCGCCGGCAGCCGGGTGATCGAGAAGACCATCGGCGAGAAGCTGCCCGAGGGCTTCCAGCGCGCCGAGCACCTGCTCGAGCACGGCATGATCGACATGGTCGTCCACCGCCACGCGCTGCGCGGCAGGCTGGTCACGATTCTGCGGCTGTTGACCAATCGGGGGCCGGTGGCCGAGGTCGTCGCGCTGGCGCCGCCCGACCTCGAAATCCCCACGCCCGCGCCGAATTCGCCCGAGGGCAAGGAACACGCCCCTGAAGAGTGACGTGCTTCTCGAGCGCCTGCTGGCGCTCCACCCCAAGCTGATCGATCTGTCGCTCGGGCGCGTCGAGCGGCTGCTCGACGCGCTCGACAACCCCGAGCGCGCGCTGCCGCCCGTGGTGCACGTCGCCGGCACCAACGGCAAGGGCTCGGTGATCGCGTACATGCGCGCGGCGCTCGAGGCGGCGGGGCATGCGGTGCACGCCTACACCTCGCCGCACCTCACCCGCTTCCACGAGCGCATCCGGCTTGCGGGGGCGCTGATCGCGGAAGACCGCCTCGCCGCGCTGCTCGCCGAATGCGAGGCGGCGAACCGGGGCGCGCCGATCACCTTCTTCGAGATCACCACGGCGGCCGCGTTCCTCGCGTTCGCGCGCGCGCCGGCGGACGTGCTGTTGCTCGAGGTCGGCCTCGGCGGCCGGCTCGACGCGACCAACGTCATCGCCCGGCCGGCGCTCACGGTGATCACCCCGGTGTCGATCGACCACACCCAGTATCTCGGCGACGACCTGGCGACGATCGCCGGCGAGAAGGCGGGAATCCTCAAGCCCGGCGTGGTCGCGGTGATCGGCCCGCAGGAGGCGGCGGCGGCGGCGGTCATCGCCGCCTGCGCCGAGGCGCTGGG
>JACZUY010000080.1 GCA_022572945.1 Pseudomonadota bacterium | reverse complement strand
AAGGCGTCGTGGGTCGGGCGGTGGGGGGCGGCGGCGGCGAAGGCGGAGAGCCGCCGGCCCTCGTTCAGCAATATGTCGCACAGGGGCCAGCCGTCGCCCCGGTCGTACTCGACCTGGGAGCCGTGGTTGTAGACCTCGATGGCGTGGACGCAGTCGATCAGCCGGGCGTCGTCGGGGGTCAGCCCGTACCAGGCCGGGTGGACGATGCCGATGAAGGCGCCGGCGGCGGCGGCGCGCCGCGACAGCGCGACGATGTCCTCGCCGTTGGCCGGCGGAGCGAAATCGGGCGGCAGGCCGATGGCGAGCACATGCCAGAGCTCGTCGACGAGCGTCCGCGAGACGTGCAGCTCGGCGCCGATCAGGGTGGTGAAACCGTCACGGCGCAGCGGACGGGTATCGGTCACCGGCCAGCCGTAGCGCTCGAGGAAATGATCGCTCAGCGTCAGGAAGTCGTAGCCCGCCGCGCAATAGCGATCGATCACCTCGGCGGGCGGAAAGTCGCCGTCGGAATTGGTCGAATGGGTGTGGAGGTTGCCCTTGAAGAAACGGCCGGGCCGGCCGAACGGCAGGTTTTTCATGTCCGAAAATCCTCGAACTGAACACGCTGGCGAGAAGCGGCGGCGATCCTAGTCCAACCGCCGGGGGATTCAAGCGAAATTATTCGCGCCACTGGCAGGCCGCCGCGCGGTTGCAAAGCGGGCCGATCGGTGGCATGACCGGAGCCATGACGACGATCGCCGCCTTATGCCGGCTCGACGACATCGCCTCGCCCGGCTCGAAGGGCTTCAGCCTGGGCTCGGGCGCCGCGGCGCGCGAGATCTTCGTCGTGCGCAACGCGCGCGGCGTCTTCGCCTACCAGAACGTCTGCCCGCATACCTGGGGGCCGCTCGACTGGGTGCCCGACCAGTTCCTGTCGCACGACAAGGCGCGCATTTTGTGCGCGACCCACGGCGCGGTGTTCCGCATCGAGGACGGCCACTGCCTGTACGGGCCCTGCGCCGGCAAGAACCTGACGCCGGTCGCCATCGAAGTGGTCGATGGCGGCATCTTCCTTGCCGAGGCGGTTGGCGCATAATCCGATTGATCGCGCTCGGTCGAATTCTTCCAGCCTGCGACCGCAGGCCGCCGACCGTTCGGCGGAAGCATGCGCGGCGATTGAGCGCAGGTCAGCTTCACGCAGTGAAGATGACCGAACACATAGGTCCGCAGTGTCGGGGGCGCAACCCCGCCGCCGCGCCGGGCGAGTCTACGCCAAAGCGAGGAAAATTGCTGCCAGGGCGATCAAACCCGCCCAGAACAAGGGCCTTCCGCCGCGCCGCGCCGCGTCGCCGCCCAGCGCGCGCACCGTCTCGGGGTGCAGCTTGAGGCCGCCCTCGGCGAGATCGGCGAGCGTCGCCTCGGCGTTCTTGATCAGCTTGGGCAGGCGCTGGACGGCCGCGATGGCCTCGGCCGTGGCGTCGGCGATGCGCGCTTCGGGGCCCAGATTGTCGCGCGCCCAGTCCTCGATCAGCGGCTGAGCGAGCGCCCAGATGTTGGCTTCCGCGTCGAGACGACGGCTCAAGCCCTCGGCGAGCATCATGGTCTTCTGCAGCAAAAGGAGCTGCGGCTGGGTCGCCATCTCGAAGGTCTCGGTGACACGGAACAGCTGGCCGAGCAGCCGGGCGAGCGAGATCTCGCTCAGCGGACGGCCCAGGATCGGCTCGCCGATCGCGCGGCACGCCTGGACGAAGGCGTCGCGCGACTGGTGCGCCGGCACGTAGCCGGCCTCGAAATGGACGTCGGCGACGCGGCCATAGTTTCCAAATAGGAAACCGAGCAGCATTTCGGCCAGATAGCGCCGGGTTTCCTTGCTCAACCGGCCCATGATGCCGAAATCGACCGCGACGATGTCGCCGTCGGCGTCGACGAACAGGTTGCCCGGGTGCAAATCGGCGTGGAAGAAGCCGTCGCGGAAGGTCTGGTTGAAGAAGGCGCGCGACATCTCCTCGATGATCGCGCCGAGAGCGTGGCCGGCCGCGATCAGCGCCTCGCGTTCGTCGATCGGGATACCCTCGATGCGCTCCAGCGTCATGACCCGCTCGGCGGTGCGCAGCCAGTCGACCGCGGGCACGCGGAAACCGTCGTCGTCGGCGAGGTTTTCGGCCAGTTCCGACGCGGCGGCGGCCTCGAGCCGCAGGTCCATCCCGATCGCCACCGAGGCGGCGATCGTGCGCACCACCTCGACCGGCTTGAGGCGGCGCCACGCCGGCTGGGTGCGCTCGATCAGCTCGGCCAGCCAGTAGAACAGGTCGAGGTCGCGCGCGAAGGCCTGCTCGATGCCGGGGCGCAGCACCTTGACCGCGACCGGGGCGCCCTCGACGGTGGTCGCCAGATGGACCTGAGCGATCGATGCCGCGGCGACCGGATCGTCGTCGAAGCTCTGGTATAGTTCGTCGAGCGGCACCCCGAACGCGGCCTCGATCGTCGCGCGCGCCTGGCTCCCCGGGAACGGCGGCAACCGATCCTGCAGGTTGGCGAGGTCGTCGGCCATCGCCGCGCCGATCAGGTCTGGCCTGGTCGAGAGCGCTTGGCCGAGCTTGATGAAGCTCGGCCCCAGCTCGTTGAGCGCGAGCGACAGGCGCTCGCCCGGCCGGCCCGGCACGTCGCGCCGCGAGACCAGCCGCGCGATCGCCGGGACGAGCGGGCCGAGGCCGAGCAACGCGAGCGGAAACAGCGCGTCGTGGCGCGCCAGGGTGCGCGCGATCGCGAGCAGGCGGGCGAGGTTGCGGAGCGCGCGGATCATCGGGTTGGACGGTTTTCTTGACGGTCATCTTTACGCGTTGCGCAAAGCTGACCTGCGCTCAAACGCCGCGCATGCCAATCTTGTGGGATAAAGACTGGCCGAACGGTCGGCGGCGCGCAGTCGCGCGCTGGTAGCTTCAGATCAAGGCCGATCGGTCGGTACATGCTTTAGATCCGCCATGCCGAATGCAGCGCCGCGACGCCGCCGGTCAGGTTGCGAAAGCGCACGTTGCCAAGCCCCGCGGCCTCGATCAGGGCGGCGAAGTCGTCCTGGGCGGGGAAGCGCCGGATGCTCTCGACGAGGTACTGGTACGCCTCGCGGTCGCCGGTCACCGCCGCGCCGAGCGCCGGCAGCAGGTTGAACGAGTAGGCCTCGTAGAGCGGCACCAGCGCGGGTACGACGAGGCGGCTGAACTCGAGGCAGAGGAAACGCCCGCCGGGCCTGAGCACGCGCCGCGCCTCGGCGAGCGCGCGGTCGATGCGGGTGACGTTGCGAATGCCGAAGGCGATCGTATACGCGTCGATCGAGGCGTCCCCGAGCGGCAGCGCCTCGGCGTCGCCGCACAGCCAGTCGATGCCGCGCGTGACGCCGCGGTCGAGCGCGCGGTCGCGCCCCACCGCGAGCATCGATTCGTTGGCGTCGCAGACGATCACGCCGCCGCCGTCGCCTCCGGCGCGCTCGACAATGCGGATCGCGATGTCGCCGGTGCCGCCGGCGACGTCGACCGCGCGCATCCGCGGCGTCGGCCTCAGCCAGTCGATCATCTCCGCCTTCCACAGCCGGTGGACGCCGAGGCTCATCAGGTCGTTCATCAGGTCGTAGCGGGAGGCGACGCTCGAGAACACGTCGCGCACCAGCCGCGCCTTGTCCTCGACGGCGACGCGGCGGAAGCCGAAATGCGCCGCCCCGGCATCGCCCGCCCCGGCCTCGGCGGCGCGCGCCTCGCCGACGCCGGCGGCGTAGTCGCCGAGCAGCTCGTTCGCCGGCACGCCGAGAGCGTCGACCAGCTTGGCGATGGTCACGTCGCGCAAGCGCAGATCGCCGCGTTCGAGCTTGGAGATCGTCGGCTTGCCGAGCCCGATCATCTTGCCGAGCGCCTCCTGGCTCAAGCCGCGCGCGCGGCGCCAGTAACGGATGCGGTTCTCCATCGGCCGGATTTCGCCTTTCAACACCCGTCGACAGGGTTTCCTATTTGGAAACTTTATCGCGAAACGCCGGAATTTGGAACCGCGCCGTAGCGGCGCGCGGCAAAGCGCGCTAACGTTGCCGCAATGCCCGAGCTTCCCGAAGTCGAAACCGTCTGCCGCGGCCTCGCCCCCTGTCTCGTGGGGCGCGTCTTCGCGCGCGTCGAGCAGCGCTCTCCGGCGCTCCGCATTCCGTTCCCGCGCCGCTTCTCCGCGCGGGTCGAGGGGCGGCGCGTCACCGCGGTCGGCCGGCGCGCGAAGTACATCCTGATCCATCTCGACGACGGCATGGTCATGGTCATCCACCTCGGCATGTCGGGGCGCATCGTCATCGACGACCGCGCGCCGCTGGGCGCGCACGACCACGTTGTGTTCGAGACCGACGAGGGCGTCCGCGTGACCTTCAACGACGCCCGCCGCTTCGGCCTCGTGACCCTGGTGCGCGCCGGCGAGCTCGACCGCCACCCGCTGTTCGCGGGTCTCGGCATCGAGCCGCTCGACGACGGCTTCACCGGCGCCGCGCTGGCGGCGCGCCTGGCGGGCAAGCGGGCGCCGATCAAGGCGGCGCTGCTCGATCAGCGGGTCGTCGCCGGCATCGGCAATATCTATGCGTGCGAGGGCCTGTTCCGCGCCGGCCTGTCGCCCAGGCGGCGGGCGTACACCGTCGCCGGCCGCCGCGCGGCGCGGCTGGCCGGGGCGTTGCGGGCGGTCCTCGGCGAGGCGATCGAGGCCGGCGGCTCGAGCTTGCGCGACTACGTCCAGACGTCGGGCGAGCTGGGCTATTTTCAGCACCGGTTCGCGGTTTACGACCGCGAGGGCGAGCCCTGCCCCGCCTGCGGCGACGGCGCCGTGGTGCGCCGTATCGTGCAGTCGGGCCGCTCGACCTTCTACTGCCCGCGGCACCAGCGTTGAGCCATGCGCGCCGGACGGAGCTTTTTGTTGTGCGGCGCAATATTCGTGCTATTAACCGCGCCCGTGCGGGGGCAGACCGGCGCATCCGACGCCGGCTTTGTCTCGGGCGTCGAGGATCTGCCGCTGATGGCGGGGCTGACCGAGGACATCGGCGCCGGGCTGGTGTTCGACAAGCCCTCGGGCCGCATCGTCGAGGCCTTCGCCAGCGGCGCGGTGAGCCGCGACGCGGTCATCGGCTTCTACGCCGAGACCCTGCCGCAACTGGGATGGCGGCCCGCGGGCGACACCGCCTTCGCACGCGAGGACGAGTTGCTGCGCATCGAGATTTCCGGCGAGGACGGCGCGCTCATCGTGCGGTTTTCGCTGTCGCCCAAATGAGCGCACCGGGTTGCGGGCGCCGAGACGAGGGAGAACGACCATGGCGTACAAGACCATCATCGTCGAGACCAGGGGGCGGGTCGGGCTGATCACGCTCAACCGGCCCAAGGCGCTCAACGCGCTCAATGCCGAGCTCATCTCCGAACTCAACCAGGCGCTCGACCGCTACGAGTCCGACGATGAGATCGGCGCCATCGTCGTCACCGGGAGCGAGCGCGCCTTCGCCGCCGGCGCCGACATCAAGGAGATGCAGGAAAAAAGCTTCGGCGACGTGATCCGCAACGATTTCATCGCCCCGTGGGAGCGCATTACCCGCTGCCGCAAGCCGGTGATCGCGGCGGTCGCCGGCTACGCGCTCGGCGGCGGCTGCGAGCTGGCGATGATGTGCGACGTCATCATCGCCGCCGACACCGCCAAGTTCGGCCAGCCGGAGATCACCCTGGGCACGCTTCCGGGTTCCGGCGGCACCCAGCGGCTGACCCGCGCGGTCGGCAAGTCGAAGGCGATGGAGATGATCCTCACCGGGCGCATAATGGACGCCGAGGAGGCCGAGCGCGCCAACCTGGTGAGCCGCGTCGTCGCCGCCGAGGACGTGGTCGACGAGGCGATCACGACCGCCGAACGAATCGCCGACATGTCGATGCCGGTCGTCGCCATGGCCAAGGAGGCAATCAACCGCGCCTACGAGATGACGCTGTCCGAAGGCGTGCGATTCGAGCGCCGGCTGTTCCAGGCGAGCTTCGCCACCGAGGACCGCGCGGAAGGCATGGCGGCGTTCGCCGAGAAGCGCCAGCCCGCGTTCGTCAACCGCTAGAGCGTGATCCGAGCGAATCCACTCGTTCGGATTACGCCAGCCCGCGACTGCGGGCCGCCGCTTATGCGGCGGAAGCCCGCGTGGCGATTGAACGCAGTTCACCTTATACTGTGTAAGGGTGAACGAATAATGCTCTAGCCGAGGGCGATTGACGGCGCCCGGCGGCGACGATATAACCCCGCCCTCACTCCGCGCGACGGCGCACACCGGCAACAGAGTCCATGGCACAGCACAAATCGGCGAAGAAACGTATCCGGCAGACCGCGCGGCGCACCGAGGTCAACCGCGCCCGAATGAGCCGCGTTCGCACGTTCATCCGCGCCGTCGAGGACGCGATCTCCAGCGGCGACAAGGACGCCGCCGCAACCGCGCTCAGGGCGGCGCAGCCCGAGATCATGCGGGGAGTCACCAAAGGCGTGCTCCACCGCAACACCGCGGCGCGCAGGATTTCGCGTCTCGCCGCGCGCGTCAACGCGATCTAGAATCTTTTTCTACAACCTTGGATAGAGGCTCCGCCGCCATCGGCGGAGCCGGATCGTTGCACCCCCGCCACGGGGCCGAAACTTTTTCTACGTTCACTTTTCAGACCTGTTGCAAGCCGCCGGGCGGACGACTAGTCTTACCTCGCGGCGGGGGTTGTGGGAGTCTCGCCGAGGGGATTACAGGATTGGTAGCCGTGGTCTGTGGCGGTCGCTGCGCGTGCAGCGCTCGGAGGGTGGTTTTGCCCGAAATTTTGGGGGATTACTCCGAGAAAACCCACGCGGACGTTGGTTTATCGCGGGTTCAGCCGGGCCCGCCCCATTGGGAAAGGTACGTCGAGGTCGATGGGGCTCGAGGCGATTCAAGCGGCGGCGGCGGAACGGGTGGGGCCCGACGCCGGTTACGCCGGCGCGGTCACTCCCGAGGAGGCGTGGCGCCTGCTCAGCGAGGATCCCAACGCGGTTCTCGTCGATGTCCGCACCCAGCCCGAATGGATGTTCGTGGGCGTCGCCGATCTCGGCGGCGTCGCGGCTGAGTTGGTGTGCGTTGAGTGGCAGGTCTTTCCCGCGATGAGCGAAGACCCGGATTTCGCCGAAAAGGTCGCCGCGCGCGGGGTGACGCCCGACAAGACGGCGATCTTCATCTGCCGTTCGGGCAATCGCAGCGCCTCCGCCGCGCGGGCGATGACCGCTGCGGGCGTCGCCCGCTGCTACAACCTGATCGACGGTTTCGAGGGCGTTCTCGACGGCGAGCGGCACCGCGGCGCGCGCGGCGGCTGGAAGGCGATGGGTCTTCCCTGGGTGCAGGGGTAGGCGGTGACGGGAGAGAGCAAACAAGGTCGTTCGCCGACGCTCAGCGAGCAGTGGTCGCGCGTGCGCGGCCGCCTGCGCACCGAGTTTGGCGACGCCGCGTACAAGAGCTGGCTCCAGCCGATTCGCCTCGGCGGGGTGCGCGACGGCGAGATCACGATGAACGTGCCCTCGCGCTTCATGCGCGAATGGGTGATGTCGCGTTACGCCGACCGCATCCGGGCGCTCTGGCGGGGCGAGGATTCATCGATCCGCAGCGTCAGCATCGCCGTCGACCCCGGCGCCGCGGGCGCCGCCGACGACGGCGGCGAGGCGGTGGCGACGCCGGCCCGGGCCGCCTTCACCCCGACCCCGCCGCGTGGCGCCGCGGCCAGCGTTTCGCGGCCCTTCGTGAGCGCGCTCGACTCCCGGTTCACGTTCGACAACTTCGTCGTCGGCAAGTCGAACGAGTTCGCCCACGCCGCCGCCCGGCGCGTCGCCGAGGCGGCGCGCGAGCCGTTCAATCCGCTGTTCATCTACGGCGGCGTCGGGCTCGGCAAGACCCACCTGATGCACGCCATCGCCTGGCACATCCGCACGCACGACCCCGAGCGGCGGGTGATCTACCTTTCGGCCGAGAAGTTCATGTACCAGTTCATCCGGGCGCTCCGCTTCCAGGACACCATGGCGTTCAAGGAGCAGTTCCGTTCGATCGACGTGTTGATGGTCGACGACGTGCAGTTCATCGGCGGCAAGGAGAGCACCCAGGAGGAGTTCTTCCACACCTTCAACGCCCTGGTCGACCAGAACCACCAGCTGGTCATCACCGGCGACCGATCGCCCGCCGACCTCGACGGCATGGAGGAGCGCCTGCGCTCGCGCCTGGGGTGGGGGCTCGTCGCCGACATTCATCCCACCGACTACGAGCTCCGCCTCGGTATCCTGCACTCGAAGGCCGAGCAACTCGACGCCCGCGACATCCCGCCGCAGGTGCTCGAGTTCCTGGCGCACAAGATCACCACCAACATCCGTGAGCTCGAGGGCGCGCTCAACCGCATCGTCGCATACGCCACGCTGGTCGGACGGTCGGTGACGCTCGAGACCACCCAGGAGATTCTTCAGGACGTGCTTCGCGCGCACAGCCGGCGGATCACGATCGAGGAGATCCAGAAGCGCGTCGCCGAGCACTTCAACATACGGGTCGCCGACATGCATTCGGCGCGCCGCGCCCGTGCCGTCGCCCGGCCGCGCCAGGTGGCGATGTATCTCGCCAAGCAGCTCACCTCGCGCAGCCTGCCCGAGATCGGCCGCAAGTTCGGCGGGCGCGACCATACCACCGTCATGCACGCGGTGCGAAAGGTCGATCAACTGCGCGAATCGGACCCCGGATTCGCCGAGGACGTCGATCTCCTGCGGCGCATGCTCGAAAACTGACCACGCGGTTTTCCCGGGGCCGTCCGCACTCGCCCGCGGGAGCGAATTTAGTGCCCATTCCGCGGGCTTTTGGTATACTCGAAGACCGGATGCCGCAGCCGCGCAAGCGCGCTTCAGGCAGAGCGTTTCCGGAATTGGAATCAACCCGAGTCGCGGCTTCGGCGGCGACCGTCAAATAGACCATATGAATTCATGAAGCTGACCATCGAACGCGCCGATTTGCTCCGCTCGCTGGGGCACGTTCAAAGCGTCGTCGAACGGCGCACGACGATCCCGATTCTTTCCAACGTGCGGCTCGAAGCGGGCGACGGGCGGCTCGCCGTGACCGCCACCGACATGGACATCGCCGTCGTCGAAACGGTCGCCGCCGAGGCCACGCAGGACGGCGCCACCACCGCGCCCGCGCATATGCTGTACGACATCGTGCGCAAGCTGCCCGAAGGCGCCCAGGTCGACGCCGAGACCGGCGACGACGGCGGCCATCTCGTGCTGCGCTCGGGGCAGGCCGAGTTCTCGCTGCCGTGCCAGCCGGCCGAAGAGTTCCCGGTGATGGCCGAGGGCGAGTTCAGCCACAGCTTCGCCCTGCCCGCCGCCAGCTTGCGCCGGCTCATCGACAAGGCGCGCTTCGCCATCTCCACCGAGGAGACGCGTTACTACCTCAACGGCATCTACCTGCACGCCCCCGACGGCGAAGCCGTATTGCGCGCGGCGGCGACCGACGGCCACCGCCTGTCGCGCATCGACGTGCCGTTGCCCGACGGCGCCGCCGGCATGCCGGGGGTGATCGTGCCGCGCAAGACCGTCGGCGAGATGCGCAAGCTGATCGACGAGTACGACGGCGACGTCGACGTGTCGCTGTCCGAATCCAAGGTCCGCTTCGCCTTCGACCAGGTGGTGCTGACCTCGAAGCTGATCGACGGCACCTTTCCCGACTACAGCCGCGTCATCCCCGCCGACAACGACAAGGTCATGGAGATCGACGGCAAGGTCTTCGCCGAGGTCGTCGACCGGGTGGCGACGATTTCCACCGAGAAGACCCGCTCGGTGAAGCTCAGCCTCAGCAAGGGGCAGCTCGTGGTGTCGGCGAACAGCCCCGACAGCGCCAGCGCCATCGAGGAGCTCGCGGTCGATTACGACTCGGCGGCGCTCGAGATCGGCTTCAACGCGCGCTATCTCCTCGACGTTGCCGGCCAGGTCGACGGCGAACGCATTCTGTTCGCCATGGCCGATTCCGCCTCGCCGACCGTGGTGCGCGACAGCGGCGATGCCGACGCGCTCTACGTGCTGATGCCGATGCGGGTGTGACGGGGTGCCCCTGACGACGTTGCAACCGGTGGCGCCCGACGAGGCGGCGGCGCGGCCGGTGGCGGTTTCGCGGCTGACGCTGACCGACTTCCGCTGTTTCGCCCGCGTCGAGCTGGCGACCGACGCGCGCCCGGTGGTGCTCACCGGGCCCAACGGCGCCGGCAAGACCAATCTCCTCGAAGCGCTCTCGCTGTTGACGCCGGGCGCCGGCCTGCGCGGCGCCAGGCTTGGCGATCTGCGCCGCCGCGGCGCCGCTTCCGGTGCCCGCTGGGCGGAAGCGGCGCCGGAAGCG
>JACZUY010000079.1 GCA_022572945.1 Pseudomonadota bacterium | reverse complement strand
CGAGGCTCACCCCGGCGATGCCCGTCGACCACACGGCGGCGACCTGTTGCCAGAACCCTTCGATCATCTCCATCGCTTTGACCGGCTCAATCCATGGCGTCGCCGTCACCCCCCGCGGCGCGGCGGCGCGCCCGCAAGCGTCCGAATTCCCGACGCGGGATCACCAACCCCCGTCGCCGCTGTGTTACGAAATCCCTTGGGGTTTGTAAATGCTCGCCCAATCGTTCCCCGGCGTCTTGCGCTTAGGGCTGTCGGCCGGACCGGTCGGTCACGCGCCCGGCGGGGCGGCAATCGTCGACCCGAGTGCCGGTCTCACGCACGGTGCGACGTGCTCGCAAATTCGTTGAGCACGTGCCAGACAGCGCCGATCAGCAGCCGGTCCTTGTCCTTGTCGAAGATGAACTCGACGGCGACGCCCCCGATCAACGGGCGCACGACCCTGGTGTGGATCGTGCCGATTCGTTTGATATCGAGCTCGATAGTGGTGCCGATCTCCGGCTCCGCCTCGAGCTCCACGTCCAGATGGACCGCGGCGCCGGACACCGACATGTTCACGACCGCCCCGATGTATTCATGGCCATCGATGATGGCGCGGCAGGGCTCGCGAACCGTGTATCGCGGTTGGCGGCGCGTGTCGCCGGGATCCGGGTTCATGCTGACATCCTCCAGGGCGCGGCGGGTTCGCGGAATAATGCCGTGCGTTTCCCTTCAATCGAATGATGAACCGGCACAGCGCTGCGCCGGATGCTTTTTTGCGGCGCCGCCGTCATCTGTCAAGACGAAATGGCGCGCCCGGCGGGATTTGAACCCACGACCCCAGGATTAGGAATCCTGTGCTCTATCCGACTGAGCTACGGGCGCGTGGCCGCCTTATTTACGCGCCCGCCCGGTCGAGGTCAACCGTCGCCGCGGGCGCGCCCTCGGACCTCAGAAAATCGGGTCGATCGGGATCGAGTAGCTCAGGAGCAGGGAGTCGAGCCCCGGATTGCTCCCGTTGACGCCGGTGTTCGAGATGTGCGTGACGGTGACGCCGAGCCGCGCCTTGTTGTCGAACTCGTAGGCGAACGTCAGCGCGGAGTGAATCTCGAAGACGCCGCCGAGGTCCTTGCCGCCGCCCTCGTGGAAGGCGCCGATGGCGCCCTCGGGGCGGATGATGAAGCGGTCGCCGATGACGAAGTCGCCGTAGATGCCGGCGTAGGCGAACACCGCTCCCTTGCCGGTCACCATCAGCCCGGCCAGCGGGCCGACGCCGCGGAAGAACGGGAGCAGCGGCAGGTCGGTGAGCCCCGAGGAGTACTCGATGCGTCCCTCGAAGGTGTCCTCGTCGAAATCGCTGATGTCGGAGCTGCCGCCCATGATGATGATCAGGTCGTCGGGCTGCGCCGCCGCGGGCGCGCCCGCAATCAGCGCCGCGGCCGCGCCAACGACCGCGGCAAAACCCCGGAACCTCATACTCAAAACCCTCTGTTTTCGGAATTACGCTTGGGAACGTAAGCGGATGTCGATTCGCCGCGCGATGCGCCCCCCGCCGGGTCGGGTCGGTCGCGGCGCGCGGTCACCGGGCCTCGTCGCCGTCCCGTCACCGCGATGGTCCGCTCAACGGAATGGCGTAGGTGATGACGAGCGATTCGGCGCCGGGGTTGGTGTCGTCGATGCCCGCGTTCGAGATGTGCTGGAACGCGACCCCCAGCCGTGCGCGGTTGTCGAACCGGTAGGCGATCTCGACGCCCGAACGGAACTCGAGGATGCTTCCCAGGTCCTTGCCCGCGCCCTCGGCGTAGCCGCCGATGGCGAAGTTGGGCGTGATCACCAGGCGGCGGCCGAGGAAGACGTCGAGGTAAAGGCCGCCGTAGCCATAGACGCCGCCGTCGGAGTTGACCATCAGCCCGACCATCGGCGCCACCAGCCACCGCCGCCAGTCCGAGCGGTACTCGATGCGCGCCTCGGCCGACGTCTCGTCGTCGTTCATGTCGAACGCGCCCAGGCTGACGGCGAGGAACTCGGGCTCCTCGGCCGCCGCCGCGCCCCCGAGCGAGAGCGCGAACACGACCCCCAGTGCGATGGTTGCGACCTTGCGCACGCGCGAGCCCCCTTAAATCCGCGAACCGGCGCAGTCTACGGAAAAACCCCGCCCGCGCAACACGATACTGCGTCATGGTCGGCGTCAGCCGAGCGACTTGAAGCCTTCCATCGCCTCGATGAGCGCGGCGCGGATGCCCGGCTCCATCGCCGAGTGGCCGGCGTCGGCGATGATCTTGTACGCGGCTTCGGGCCACGCGCGGGCGACCTCGTCGGCGGTGACGATCGGGCAGACCACGTCGTAGCGGCCCTGGACGATGACCGCGGGGATCTCGCGCAGCCGGCCGATGCCCTCGATCAGCGCGTTCGGCGGCAGGAAGATGTCGTTGATGAAGTAGTGCGCCTCGATCCGCGCCAGCCCCAGCGCCATCACGTCGCGCTGGAACTCGGCCACGGTCTCGGGGCTGGGCAAGAGCGTCGAGCACGATCCCTCGTAGGTGCTCCAGGCGCGCGCCGCCGGCATGTGCACGGCGGGGTCGGGGTCGCTGAGCCGGCGGTGGTAGGCGGCGAGCAAGTCGTCACGCTCGTCCTCGGGCACGAACCCGGCGAACGTCCGCCACTGCTCGGGGTGGATGTTGCGCAAGCCGTAGAGGAACCAGTCGATCTCCTGGCGGCGGCACAGGAAAATGCCGCGCAACACCAGCGCCATCGCGCGGTCGGGGTGGGATTGGGCGTAGGCCAGCGCGAGCGTCGATCCCCACGAGCCGCCGAAGACGATCCAGCGCTCGATCCCCAGGGTCTCGCGCAGGCGCTCGATGTCGGCCACGAGGTGCGGCGTGGTGTTGTCGGCGAGCTCGCCCAGGGGCGTCGAGCGGCCCGCGCCGCGCTGGTCGAAGATGACGATGCGATAGTGCCCGGGGTCGAAGAAGCGGCGGTGCCCCGGCGAGGCGCCCGCCCCCGGGCCGCCGTGCAGGAACACCACCGGCGCGCCTTGCGGGTCGCCCGATTGCTCCCAGTAGAGCGTGTGACGGTCGTCGACCGCGAGCGTGCCGGTCTCGTACGGTTCGATCTCGGGGTAGAACTCCCTGCGCGCCATCGCCGCCTCCCTCCTGGCTCGCCTCGCGCTAACGATGATAAGGCGCTCAGCCGGCGCCGCAAAGCCCGGGAAAGCCCGGGCGGCGCGGCGCGATATGCCGCGTGCTATAGTCGGGCCGATGCAGCGTCTCGCTCGCCTCGTCGTCATTCTGGGCTGGCTCGCCGGCGCGCATGCGCCGGCCGTCGCGGACGACCTCGACCGGGGCATGACCGCCCGCGTGATCGCGGTGATCGACGGCGACACGGTGGTGCTCGAGGGCGGTGAACAGGTTCGCCTCGTCGGCATCCAGGCGCCCAAGCTGCCGCTCGGGCGGCCCGATTTCGAGCCCTGGCCGCTCGCCGACGAGGCCAAGGCGGCGCTCGAGGCGCTCGGCCTCGGCCGCCGGGTGACGCTGTTCTACGGCGGGCGCCGCGTCGACCGCCACGGCCGGCGGCTCGCCCACCTCTACGACGAGGACGGCGTCTGGCTGCAGGGCGCGCTGTTGCGCCGCGGCCTCGCCCGCGTTTACAGCTTCCGCGACAACCGGGCTCACGTCGCCGAAATGCTCGCGCTCGAGCGCGCGGCGCGCGACGCCCGGCTCGGCATCTGGGACCACCGGTTCTACGCCGTGCGCCGCGCCGAGCCGCCGGCGGTGCCGCGCGACCGCTTCGAGCTGGTCGTCGGGCGCGTCGTCGCGGTGGCGGCGAGGCGCACGCGGACGTACCTGAACTTCGGGCCCGACTGGCACACCGACTTTACCGTCAGCGTGGGCGCAAAGGAGCGCCGCCTGTTCAAGCGCGAGGGGTTCGACCTCGCCGGCCTCGAAGGCCGTACCATCCGCGTCCGCGGCTGGGTAAAGTGGTGGAACGGCCCGATGATCGAAATCACCCACCCCGAGCAGATCGAGGTGCTGTCGCCATGACGCGACGCCGTCGCCGCCTCGCCGTTCCGGCGCTGCTCGCCGCCGGGCTCGTCGCCGCGGGGTGCACGACCAACCCGGCGACCGGCAGGCAGGACTTCACGCCGTTCATGGGACCCGCCGACGAGGCCGCGGTGGGGGCCGAGGAGCACCCCAAGCTGTTGGCCGCGTTCGGCGGCGTCTACGACGAGCGCGGCGCGCTCACCGCCTACGTCAACCAGCTCGGGCGCCGGCTCCAGCTCGCCTCCGAGCAGCGCGGGCAGCGCTTCACCTTTACCATCGTCAACAGCGACGAGGTCAACGCCTTCGCGCTGCCGGGAGGCTACATCTACGTCACCCGCGGACTCATGGCGCTGGCCAACAGCGAGGCCGAGCTCGCCGGCGTGATCGCCCACGAGATCGGCCACGTCACCGCGCGGCACAGCGCGCAGCGCTACAACCGGGTGCTCTTCGCCCGGCTCGGAACGGCGATGCTCGGCGTCGCGGTCGGCAATCGACTCATCTCCGACCTGGCGCGGTTCGGCGCCGCCGCCTACCTTCAGGGGTACTCGCGCGAGCAGGAATTCGAGGCCGACCAGCTCGGCATCCGTTACCTGCGCGGCGCCGGCTACGACCCGCGGGCGATGGCGAGCTTCCTCGGCGCCATGCAGGAGGAAAGCGCGCTTGCGGCCCGGATCGCCGGGGCTGAGGGGCGCGCGCCCGAGGCCAGCCTGTTCTCGAGCCATCCGCGTACGCTCGACCGCGTCGCGCGCGCCGCCGAGGCCGCGTGGGGGGCGCAGCCGGCGCTGCGCACCGGGCGCGACGAATATCTGCTGCGCCTCGACAACACCCTGTTCGGCGACGACCCCGAACAGGGCATCCGCCGCGGCCGCGAGTTCGCCCACCCGGATCTCGGGTTCCGGTTCAAGGTGCCGCCGGGGTTCCGCATGCGCAACACGCCCAGGGCGGTGCTGGCGGCGAACCCGGACGGCGCGGTGGTCCGCTTCGACCGCGGCGACCTCGATGCCGACACGGCGACGACGCGCTACCTCACCGATATCTGGCTTTCCGGCGTCGCGCTCGACCGCGTCGAGCGCATCACCATCAACGGCATGGAAGCGGCGACCGGGGCGGGGCGGGCGACCACGCCGGACGGGGCGCGCGACGTGCGCGCCGTCGCCATCCGCTACGACGACGACACGGTGTATCGCTTTCTCATCCTCACCCCGCCCGAGCTGACCCAAGCCCTGAGCGAGGGCTTGCGGCGCATGACCTACAGCTTCCGGCCGATGACCCCGCGGGAGATCCGAAACCTGCGCCCCAAGCGCATCCGCATCCACCAGGTCGGGCCCGGCGATTCGGTCGATTCGCTCGCCGCGACGCTGCCGTACGATGATTTCAAGGCCGAACGCTTCCGCGTGCTCAACGGGCTCGGCGCGGGCGAGGCGCTCGCGCCCGGCCGCCTGGTGAAGCTGATCGCGGAGTAGGTACAGGCAAAGCCACGTCGCGCCGCGGGGCGGGTTACAGGTGGTCCTCGACCCAGACGATGTTTTGCATCAGCTGGTGCGCGGTCGCCGCGTCGTAGAATTTGCGGTCCGCGGTCACGAGCCGGGAGCGCCGGTCCTCGGCCAACGCCAGATAGAAACTGTCGTAGACGCTTCGGTCAAGCCGCTCCGCTATGTCCCAGGCTGCCTCCGCCAGGTTGGCCAAGGGAACGGTAGTCAGCGGGTAGCGCTTGAAATCCATGAACATGCGGCGCGCCGCAGTGGCGTCGATTTCGCCACGCCGCCGCTTTTTCCAGAGCGCATTGCCAAGCTCCGCCCAAATCAATTCGGGCGCGAGGAGTTCGTGGTTCGGGTCGAGGAATCGTTTGGCTGCTTCACCATGTACTTCCGGCACGAACCATTTGACCGCGACACTCGCATCGACGACGAGCAGCGTCACCGTTCGCGATCCTCGCGGATCAGTTCCGCGCTGTCACTGAAGCGACGTCCCGCGAGTCGGCGGTGCCATTCATCCGATTTTTGGCGCGCCTCGGCCATGGTCAGCGTCGCCGCCGCCGCTTCGAGAATGGCCTTGGTCTCTTTTTGCAGCGAGCGGCCGTTGCGCCGCGCGCGATCCTTGAGCCGTTCGACGACGGCGCCGTCGAGGTCGCGCACCAGAACCTGGGGCATCACTGCCTCCACTCACGTTCGCGTGCTAACAAAATGATAGCACACGGGCGGCGCTTAAACTATTCCGGCGCGCGCGAGCATGGCGTGGAGGAGCACGGTGCAGCCGGCGGCGAGGTCGTCGGCGTCCGCGCTTTCCTCCTCGTTGTGGCTGAGGCCCCCGGCGCAGGGCACGAAGATCATGCCGGTCGGCGCGACCTTCGAGACATAACAGGAATCGTGGCCCGCGCCCGAGACCATGTCGCGGTGGCCGTAGCCGAGCCGCGCGGCGGCGTCGCGCACCGCGGCGATGCAATCGCGGTCGAACGCCACCGGCGGCGAGTACCAGATTTCCTCGACCTCGATCCCGAGATCGGAGTCGGCGGCGATCTCCGCGCACGCGGCGCGCATCGCCGCGTCGATCGCCGCGAGCACCTCGGCCTCGGGATGGCGCAGATCGACGCTGAAGGTGACCTCGCCGGGAATCGTGTTGCGCGAGTTCGGCGAGACCTCGACGACGCCGACCGTGGCGCAGGCGCCGGGCAGGTGGTCGTGACCGATGCGGTTGATCGCCCCGATCATGCGGGCGGCGCCGACGAGCGCGTCGCGCCGCGTCTCCATCGGCGTCGGACCGGCGTGCGCGTCCTGGCCGGTAACGGTGACGTCGTACCAGCGCACCCCCTGGACGCCGGTGACCACGCCGATGGTCTTGGCCTCGTTCTCGAGCACCGGCCCCTGCTCGATGTGGGCCTCGAAGTGGGCGCCGAGGGCGCGGCCCCCGCACGGCGCCTCGCCGGCGTAGCCGATGCGCGCGAGCTCGTCGCCCATGGTCCTGCCCTGCGCGTCGGCGCGCCCCAGCGCGAAGTCGAGGTCGAAGACGCCGGCGAACACGCCCGAGGCGATCATCGCCGGGGCGAAGCGCGCGCCTTCCTCGTTGGTCCACACCGCGACCTCGACCGGCGCCTGGGTGCGGATATCGTGGTCGTTGAGCGTGCGCATCACTTCGAGCCCGGCGAGGACGCCGTAAACGCCGTCGAACTTGCCGCCGTGCGGCTGGGTGTCGAGGTGGCTCCCCGCGACCACCGGCGGCAGGCCGTCGTCGCGGCCCGGCCGGCGGGCGAAGATGTTGCCCATGCGGTCGACGGTGACGGTCAGGCCGGCTTCCTCGCACCAGCCGACGAAGCAGTCGCGGCCCGCCTTGTCCTCGTCGGTCAGCGCCAGCCTGCGGCAGCCGCCCTTGGGCGTGGCGCCGAACCGGGCCATCTCCATCAGGCTGTCCCACAGACGATCGCGGTCGACGCCGAGATCCCGCATCGTCACGTCCTCCCCCGCCGCTTGCGCGCCGAGACATGACAGCCGCGCGCGCACGGGTCAACAGCGGCGAGCGCCGTCAGCCTTCGATCAGCTCGACGAGCCGGCCTTCGGCGTCGAAACAGCCGGCGTTGAGCGGGTTGCCGAACCCGCAGCCGGCGTCGAGCGTCGCCGTGTAGGTGGTGAAGTTGACGCCCTTTCGATTGCGGTCGAATCCGCGCACGATCATCTTGAAGCCGCCGTAGGGCCCGGAGATCGCGTCGAAGTTTGCGCCCCCCCACCACAGCGCGTCGTCCTGGGCGGCGAGCGGCCGGCTCACGTCGACGCCGGCGTTCACGAACAGCAGCGCGCCGTCGTCGGTGAGCGCCACCCGCCGCAGCGCCGACATCAGCACGTAGTGGCCCGGATGCGATTGCATCGACGTGCGCAGCTCGCTCGTCCAGCGGGCGAGATCGGTGGCGCCGAGGCGCGCGCGCGCGAGTCCGCCGCGCGGATCGCCGCCATAGGCCTCGAGCGTGGCGTCGAGACCGCGCTCGAGCATCCACGCGAGCACCTCCGCCGGGTCGAGCGCGAGATGAAGCTGCATCAGCTTCGCCCACATCTCCTCCTGCGCGCCCCTGAGGAAGACGACATCGCACGCCATCACGCCCGGTTCGGCGAGCAGCTTGCGGCGGAACAGCAAAAGCGCGTCGAGCGTCGCGCATATTTCTCCGCCGTGACCGAGGAAGTTGCCGAGGTAGACCAGGCGGTCACCGGGCTCGAAACGCTCCGCGACCTGGGCGTGGATACGTTCGAGCCGCTTCGCCTCGCCATGAATCGCCGCCACCGCCCACACCCGTTTGGCGGCGCGCAAGATCGCGAATTTCGACTTGTCCAGCATGTCTCCCGCGTGGCCTCGGGGCGCTCCGGCCGCTGGCGTTGCGGGGGCCGGCGACGCAGACGTCAAGCAGCCTCGAGGACTTGCTCCAGCTGCTCGGCCGCCGCTTCCGGCGCGATCTTCTCGACCGCGGCGAACTCGCGGCTCAGCCGGTTGAAAGCGGCTTCATAGAGCTGGCGCTCGCTGTAGGAACGGTCGGGCTGGCCGACATTGCGGTGCAGGTCGCGGACCACCTCGGCGATCAAAACCGGGTCGCCCGAGTTGATCTTCATCTCGTATTCCTGCGCCCGGCGGCTCCACATGGTGCGCTTCACCCTGGCGCGGCCCTTGAGCGTGGTCAGCGCCGATTCCATCACCTTGCGCGTCGACAGCCGGCGCATGCCCGCCACCTTCACCTTGCCGACGGGAACGCGCAGCGTCATCTTTTCCTTGTCGAAGTCGATGATGAACACATCGAGATTGGAATCCGCGATCATCTGTCTCTCGACGCCCTTGATCCTGCCGACGCCATGCGTCGGGTAGACGACGTACTCGCCCGGAGCAAACGCAAATTCCTTAGCCATGCTTTCGTCTCTCACCCTTTGGACCTCATTCTCCCGCGGTCAAAGCCCCGCACACGCGCGGTACCGCTGCAATCGCGCGTACTATCAATACGCTCCAAAACCCGTGTAACGGAGGGAGTCGCGACAAGCGCCGGAACCCACCCCTCGGACGTTACGCCCTAGAAGGGGCAGTCCTTACTCGCAGCCCAAATATAGCATATTCACCGGGCAAATCACAGGGGCGGGGACGAGATTCTTTTTGGTTCCGCCTGCCAACTCCGTTGCGCTTGCGCCGCCCGCGGGTTTCGCCGGCTAAGACTCGCCGGATGTGCCCGGGTTGGGGCTGAAGTGCTGCATCTTGTCGGGCACGTCCTTCCACGCATCGGCGTCCGCCGGCGGCGTGCCCATGCGCGTGATATTGGGCCACTGCTCGGAAAAGCTGCGGTTGTGCTCGACCCATTCGGACGCGTTGCCTTCGGTGTCGGGAAGAATCGCCTCGACCGGGCACTCGGGCTCGCAGACCCCGCAATCGATGCATTCGTCGGGGTGGATGACGAGCATGTTCTCGCCCTCGTAGAAGCAGTCGACAGGGCACACCTCGATGCAGTCCATGTATTTGCACTTGATGCAGGCGTCGTTGACGATGTAGGTCATGAACCTTCTCCACTCATCGGGCGGGCGTGCCCCTGCCGGTTTGTTCGGGTCAGATCGCGCGGCCCGGCTTGGCGGCGCCGCGCCGCGCCAGCACGCGCTTGCGCGCTTCGCCCCTATCACGGTCCGAGACGTAGATCAACCCGGCGACGCGGCGCAGCAACGAATCCTCGTAGTCGTGCAGCTCGCCGTCGGCGTACACCACCTCCCAGATCATCTCGATCATCTCGACCCGCTCGGCGGGCGTGAAGTTATCCTTGATAACACGGGTGAAACGCAAGAGGTGAGTCGCATCGCGTGCGCTTTTTTCGGCCGCCTCCACGAGCCGCGCGGCGTCTGGACCGGAGAGCCCGAACCGGTCGCGCACGAGTCTCTCGATCGCGCGCCGCTCGACGTCGTCGAACCGGTTGTCGGTGAGCGCGGCTTCGACCATCAGCGCCGCGGCCGCGAGGTGCAGCGCGTCGACGCCGCCGGATTCGCGGTCCGCCGGCGGCTCGCCGCCGAGCGCCGCGAACAGGCTTTTGATCCGGTCGATCATCGGCGGCTTGCCTAGAGCATTATTCGTTCACCCTTGACTTCAGTCAAAGTGAACTGCGTTCAATCGCCACGCAGGCCAAATCTTATATCGACCAACACGTGGCCGCATAAGCGGCGGCCCCCATTTGTTGCGATCAAAGGGGGCGCGGGCTGGTTAAAAGGTTAAAAGGGGTCAGACCCCTTTTAACGATCCGAACGAGTGGAAGCGCTCGGATTATGCTCTAACACAAGGGCCAAGCGCCGGCAACCCCCGCCAAAATGCGTATCTGCGACGGCGAAACGCGGCTCAGCCGTCGCTCTCCTTGAGCCGTGCGATGGCGCGGCGGTGGGCCTTGGTCGGGCGTCCCGCGCCCCTTGCGC
>JACZUY010000239.1 GCA_022572945.1 Pseudomonadota bacterium | reverse complement strand
TCCTTGATCCGATCCCACTGCCCGTCCGATAGAATTCTGCGAATCACGACTGCCTCCTCGCAAAAAACAGTCTTGAATCACAGTCCCGCGCATTTGGGAATCCCCTTTATTGTCCACAGGCCCTAGCCCGTCCAAGTCGGCCCTGCTAACATCTTCGAGTTGAAGGGCGGATCATGGCTAAAATCCTCTCATTACCCGACGACGTCAGCTTCGAAGTAGCCGCTGGTGAAACGCTGCTTGAAGCGGCGCTAAGGGCTGATTTACCGATGGCGCACGCCTGTGGTGGACGAGCCAAATGCTCCACCTGCCGGGTTTGGGTGCTTGATGGCCTCGAATCATGCCCGGCACGCACGGGCGATGAAGCGGTTTTGGCTGAAAAACTCCGGCTCACCGAAGAGGTTCGCCTGGCCTGTCAGCTCAGACCCGTCGCCGACATTCGCCTGCGCCGGCTGGTGCTGGACGATTTGGACCTGGCAATGAGTAGCCAGTTGGACCGCTCGGTTGCAACTCAATCAGGCCAAGCGCGCGATATTGTTGTCTTCTTTAGCGATGTCGCAGGGTTCACTTCAATATCGGAGGCGCTCTCGCCCTATGACGTCATGTATCTGCTCAACCGCTACTTCGCGCAAGCGGGCCAGATCATTGAAGCCAATGGCGGCTACATTGACAAGTTCGTCGGCGACGGCCTGATGGCGATCTTCGGCATCGACGACCAACCGGACGCGTCAATCCGTGCGGTTAACGCGGCGTTGCAAACCTTGGATGCCGTCGATCGCATGAAGCCGTTTTTTTCCTCCATGTACGATGTGGATTTCGATATCCGGATCGGCCTCCATCGCGGTGAGGCCGTCATCTGTTCGCTCGGCTCGATCGGCCATGAACGGCTCACTGCGATTGGCGACGTCGTGAATGTTGCGAGCCGGATCGAAAACGCCAACAAGGAGGCTGGCGCCCGTTTCCTGATTTCCGAGGCCGTGCATTTGGAAGTCGAAGCGAGCGTGGAGACCGCGGATTATGTCAGGGTCCGCCTTCCCGGAACGAGCGAGAGAATGACGCTCTACGAAATTTCTCGGCTGACGCCAGAGGCGGATGCCGCGCTGAATGACGTGGAACCGCGCGAGAGCATGCGATTTGCCGGCAGGGAGTGGGTCCGTGTCTTCGGCGACGACGAACTGGGTGACGGAGAACGGCGTATCCTCGAATTCGACGATTGTTATGTCGTGGTATTGCGCCGGGCCGATACCTTCGTGGCGTTCAATAATGCCTGTCCCCACCTTCGCCTGCCGCTCTTCGAGCGCCAGGAAACGTCCGCCGGCGACGATTCGCCGGTGCCGGCCGCGAGCTCGCTGACAGATGACCTCGGAATAATCTGCAGATGGCACCAAAGTTGTTTCGACTTGCAAACAGGCGAAATCAGGAGCTGGTGCGAGGCGCTGAACGCAGACGGCACGTCTGCGGGCATGGAGCACCTTGGCGATATCTCCAAGAACCGTACCCTCCTGCAGGTATTTCCTTGTCGCGTTCAAGACGGATTTGTCTGGATCTCTCTCGACAAGCCGGCAACATCCTAATCCTCGGTCAGCCGTCTCAGGATCAGGTCGAGCGCGGCGGCGACGGTCGCGCGGCGCACCGCGTCGCGGCCGACGTCGCCGAACGCGTGGCGCTCGTGGATCGCGCCCGCGCCCGCCCGCGCGCACGCCAAATGCACCAACCCGGCGGGCTTGGCGTCGCTGTCGCTGCCCGGCCCGGCGACGCCGGTGACGGCGATGCCCAGCTCGGCCTCGCTCCGCGCCAGCGCGCCTTCGGCCATGGCGCGGGCGACCGGCTCGCTGACCGCGCCGTGCGCGGCGATCATCTCGGCGGGCACGCCGAGCATCCCGGACTTCGATTCGTTGGAGTAGGTGACGAAGCCGCGCTCGACCACGTCGGACGAGCCGGCGATCTCGGTGAGCGCGCCGGCGACCAGCCCGCCGGTGCACGATTCGGCGATCGCCACCATCACCCCCGCTTCGCGGCAGGCCTCGAGCACGGCGCGCGCCTTGGCGTGGATCGCGTCGTCGAACACGGCGCCGTTTCCCCTAGACGGCCACGAAACGGGTCACGGCGAACAGGATTGCCGCCACGTAGAGCCCGGCGAACAGGTCGTCGAGCATGATTCCCAGGCCGCCCTTGAGCGCGCGGTCGGCCCAGCCCACGGGCCAGGGCTTGAGGATGTCGAAGACGCGGAAGCCGAGGAACGCGGCGGCGTAGAGCAGCGGGTCCAGGGGCACCACGGCGAGCGCCACGAGCTGCCCGGCGACCTCGTCGATCACCACCCATGAGGGATCGCCGTCGCCGCCGCGCCGCACCACCCGCTCGGCCGCCCACCAGCCGGCGAGGAAGATGACCGCCGCGCCGCCGGCGACCGCGAGCGATCCTCCGGCCATGCCGAGCAGCCACGCGAGCGGCAGCGCGGCGAGCGAGCCCCAGGTGCCGGGCGCCCTGGGCAGGAGCCCGACCCCGAACCAGGTCGCGAGCAGCGTCGCCGGGCGCCAGAACCCGAGCCCCGAGGGCAGCGAAGCGAACGCGCTCACCTCATACCACCCTGCGGTGATATCAGGCCGGCAGCCGCAGGGTGGCGACGGCGAGCGC
>JACZUY010000078.1 GCA_022572945.1 Pseudomonadota bacterium | reverse complement strand
CGGCCAATCCGACCGGCGGCGTGGTCGCCAGGGATGAGCTCGACAGGCTCGTCGCCGGGCTCGAGGCGCATCCCCAGGTCGCGGTGCTCTCGGACGAGATTTACAGCCGCATGGTCTACGACGGCCTCGGCCACGCCAGCATGCTGGCCTACGAGTCGATCCGCGACCGGCTGATCCTGCTCGACGGCTGGTCGAAGACCTACGCCATGACCGGCTGGCGCATCGGCTACGCGGTGTGGCCCGAAGCGCTCGTCGACCCGGCGACGCGGCTGGCGATCAACGACCACAGTTGCGTCAACGCGGCGACGCAATACGCGGCGATCGAGGCGCTGACCGGCCCGCAGGATTCGGTCGCGGCCATGGTCGCCGCCTTCGACCGGCGCCGCGCGGTGATCGTCGAGGCGCTCAACGCCATCCCCGGCTTCCGCTGCGCCCGCCCGCTGGGCGCGTTCTACGCCTTTCCCAACATCGCCGGCGCCGGATACGACGCGCGCGAATTGCAGGACCTGCTCCTGACCCGCGCCGGCGTCGCCACCGTCGCGGGAACCAGTTTCGGCGCGCTCGGCGAAGGCTACCTGCGCTTCTCCTACGCGAGCAGCGTCGACAACATCCGCGAGGCGATGGAGCGCATCCGCGCGTGCCTCGCCAAGGCCGCCTGACCTTGCCCGCCGAATAGGCACAATGCCTAATTCCTGAGCAGCAGCGCGCGGTCGTTCCCGCCTCGCGGCCGCCAAAGTTCGCGCGATTCCGCGGGATTCAAACGCGCTCGCCCGATTGGCACGCCATGTGCTAAGGAAAGAGAAGAATAAGACGAAAGAGACGGGCGCGCCCGGGCAAGACCGCCGCGGGCGCGGCCGGTGTGCGCGTCATGCGCGCCGCCGGGCGTTGCGTCGGAGCAGACCATGAAGAAGATCGAGGCGATTATCAAACCCTTCAAGCTCGACGAGGTGAAGGAGGCGCTGCACGAGGTCGGCCTGCAAGGCCTCACCGTCATCGAGGCCAAGGGCTTCGGCCGGCAGAAGGGTCATACCGAACTCTACCGCGGGGCCGAATATGTGGTCGACTTTCTGCCCAAGGTGAAGATCGAGGTGGTGCTCGAAGACCGTTTGGTCGAGCGCGCCATCGAGGCGATCATGCAGGCGGCGGCCACCGGGCGCATCGGCGACGGCAAGATCTTCGTCACCACGGTCGAGGAAGCGATCCGCATTCGCACCGGCGAAAAAGGCGCGGACGCGATTTGAGCGCGGCCCGCGGGACCGCCTCCGTCACGGGACAGGGAGAGAAAACATGTCACTTCAGTGCAAAACGCCGGACGACGTTTCAAAGGCCATCCGGGACCACGACGTAAAGATCGTCGATCTGCGCTTCACCGATCTGCCGGGCACCTGGCAACATTTTTCGGTGCCCATCAATTGCCTGACGTCCGACGCCTTCGAAGAGGGACTCGGCTTCGACGGCTCGTCGATCCGCGGGTTCCAGACGATCGACGAAAGCGACATGCTCGTCGTTCCCGATCCGGCGAGCGCGTTCATCGATCCGTTCACGGCGGCGGCGACGATGGTGCTCATCTGCAACGTGCGCGACCCGGTGACCGGCGAGAGGTATTCGCGCGACCCGCGCTACATCGCGCAGAAGGCCGAGAACCACCTCAAGCACACCGAAATCGCCGACGTGAGCTATTGGGGGCCGGAAGCCGAGTTCTTCGTGTTCGACGACATCCGCTACGGCGAAGGCGTCAACCACAGCTTCTATCACATCGATTCGAGCGAGGGGAACTGGAACACGGGAACCGAGGAGCAACCCAACCTGGGCCACAAGCCGCGTCCCAAGGAAGGCTACTTCCCGGTGCCACCGACCGACAGCCTTCAGGACCTGCGCAGCGAGATGATCCTCACCATGATGGACCTCGGCATCGAGATCGAGACCCATCACCACGAGGTCGCCACCGGCGGCCAGAACGAGATCGACATGCGCTACACCAGCCTGACGCGCATGGCCGACCAACTGATGACGTACAAGTACGTGGTCAAGAACGTCGCCCGCAGCTACGGCATGACCGCGACCTTCATGCCCAAGCCGTTGTTCGAGGACAACGGTTCGGGAATGCACGTCCACTCGAGCCTGTGGAAAGGCGACACCAACCTGTTCTTCAGCGAGGCCGATTACGCCGGTCTGAGCGAGGTTGGCCGGTACTACATCGGCGGCCTGTTGAAGCATGCGCCGGCGCTGCTCGCGTTTTGCGCCCCGACGGTGAATTCGTACCGCCGCCTGGTGCCCGGCTTCGAGGCGCCGATCAACCTCGTCTATTCGCAGCGCAACCGCTCGGCGTGCTGCCGCATCCCGATGTACTCGGCGAACCCCAAGGCCAAGCGCGTCGAGTTCCGCCCACCCGACCCGGCGTGCAACGGTTATCTGGGGTTCTCGGCGATGCTGATGGCCGGCCTCGACGGCATCGAGAACAGGATCGATCCGGGCGATCCGATCGACAAGGACCTGTACGACCTTCCGCCCGAGGAGGCGGCGGCGGTCGAGTCCACCCCGGGCTCGCTCGAGGAAGTGCTCGACGCGCTCGAAAAGGACCACGAGTTCCTGCTCAAGGGCGATGTTTTCACGCCCGACGTGATCGACATGTGGCTCAGCTACAAGCGCGAGAACGAGGTCGATCCGATGCGCCTCCGCCCGCATCCTCACGAGTTCTTTCTCTACTACGATATTTGAGTTCCCGGTTGCGGCGGGCGACCGAGGCTCCGGTCGTCCGCTTTTTTCCATCTGAGTACGCAAAGGCAACTCGACCGCATCGTCGGATGGCCGACGACCGCGGCGCGCGGCTGGATTCAGCCCTGGACGATGACGGCGGCGCCGCCGAGGACGAGAATGGCGCCGGCGACGCGGGCGGTCGCGTGACCGAACGGCGCCAGCTTCTCGATCAGCACGAAAGCCGCGATCGCGGCGACCCACAGCAGGTTCATCACGCCGCCGACGAACAAGAGCCCCATCAGCACCCAGCAGCAGCCGACGCAATACGCGCCGTGGTGGACTCCCATGCGAAGCGCGCCGCCGACGCCGCGCCGCCAGCTCCGCGACAGGAACGCGACCGGCGACCGGCAGTTCTCGAGGCACGCGTGCTTCAACGGCGTCCACTGGTAGACGCCGGCGCCGACGAGCAGGAGGCCGGTGACGTAAGGGCTCGCGCTCACCAGCATGGGCGAGAGCAGCGCCGCCCCGGCGAGCGCCCATTGCAGGCCCGTCGCCGCGAGGCTGAACGCGCTCCAGGCGACGACATAGCCGGCGACGAAAGCGCCGGTCGGCGCGAGCGCATGCCCTTGCGCGCGCTGCTTTCGCGTCACCGCGGCGTAGAGCAGGATCATCGGCGTCGCGCTCGGCACCATCATGCCGACCATCATCACCGCCCACATGACCAGCATCGCGGCGAAGTCGACCGCGGTCCACGGCTTGATCCGGGCGACCGCCATCCCGTCGATCGACGCGCCGCCCATGTCGGCGGCCATGACCGCGAGGTAGGCCCAGGCGAGTCCGGTCACCGCGACCAGGCTCGCGAGCACGATCCCGCGGTCGCGCCTGATAATCGCTTCGAGGTCGTTTGCCATCGGCACCGCCTGCGCGCTCCCGCGCGCCCTCACTCCGCCGGCACCGGGCGGGGCTTGCCGTCGGCGTCGAGGGCGACGTAGACGAAGGTGCCCTCGGTGACCTTCACGCTCTCGCCCGTGCGGCGGCGGCGGACGATGGTTTCGACGCGGACCGTGATCGACGAGCGCCCGACGCGGGTGACATCGGCATAGCAGCTCGCCAGATCGCCGACGAAGACCGGCTGGTGGAACTCCATCGCGTTGACCGCCACAGTCGCCACCCGGCCTTGCGCGCGCTGGCCGGCGACGATGCCGCCGGCGATGTCCATCTGCGCCATGATCCAGCCGCCGAAAATGTCCCCCGAGGGGTTGGTGTCGGCGGGCATGGCGAGCGTGCGCACCGCCGGCTCGCGGGGTTTCTCCGCCTCGGACCTGGACATCGCCGTTTTCCCCTCAACCACTATATATTGTGAGTTTTTCGGCTGCCGAACGCAGCATCCGCGTTGCCCGACGCGCCAACCCCACCTATAATCCGGCCATGCCCGAGACGCCAGATTTGTTTGCCCACGCCGCCGCCGGCACCCCGGCCCGCGCCACGGCGGATTACTCGGCCAAGGACATCGAGGTGCTCGAGGGCCTCGAGCCGGTGCGCCGCCACCCGGCGATGTACATCGGCGGCGCCGACGAGGCGTCGATGCACCACCTGTTCGCCGAGGTGCTCGACAACGCCATGGACGAGGCGGTCGCCGGCCACGCCACGCGCATCGACGTCGAGCTCGCGGCCGACGGCGCGGTGACGGTGCGCGACAACGGCCGCGGCATCCCGGTCGACCCCCACCCCAAGTTCAAGAACCGCTCGGCGCTCGAGGTCATCCTCACCACGCTGCACGCCGGCGCCAAGTTCTCCGACAAGGTCTACCACACCGCGGGCGGGCTGCACGGCGTCGGCGTCTCGGTGGTCAACGCGCTTTCCGAGACGCTCACGGTCGAGGTCGCGCGCGACCGCGAGCTCTGGCGTCAGTCGTACGAACGCGGCAAGCCGACGGCGAAGCTCGAGAGCCTGGGCGCGGTGCAAAACCGCCGCGGCACGAGCCTCACCTTCCGCCCCGACCCCAAGATCTTCGGCGAGGGCGCGGCGTTCAGCCCCAAGCGCATGTACCGCATGGCGCGCTCGAAGGCGTATCTCTTCCGCGGCGTCGAGATCCGCTGGAACTGCGACGAGACGCTGCTGGGCGCCGCCGACGACACCCCGGCGACGGCGACGCTGCACTTCCCCGGCGGTCTCGCCGACTTCCTCGCCGCGACGCTCGACGGGCGAAAATGCGCGACGCCGGCGCCGTTCACCGGCCAGGCCAGGTTCCCTGGCGACGACGGGCAGATCGAATGGGCGGTGGCGTGGCCGCTCGACGGCGAGCCGTTCCTCAACTCGTACTGCAACACCGTGCCGACGCCCCGGGGCGGCACCCACGAGACCGGCTTCAGGGGGGCGCTGACCAAGGGGCTCAGGGCCTACGGCGAGCTCGTCGGCAACAAGCGCGCCGGGCAGCTCAGCGCGGAAGACGTCGCCGGCGGCGCCTCGGCGATGCTGTCGGTGTTCCTGCGCGAGCCCCATTTCCAGGGCCAGACCAAGGAGAAGCTGGTGACGCCCGCGGCGAGCCGTCTGGTCGAAACCACGCTCAAGGACCATTTCGAGCACTGGCTCGGCGCCGACCCCGAGGCCGCCAACGCGCTTCTCGCGCTGGCGCTCGAGCGCCTCGAGGAGCGCCGGCGGCGCAAACGCGAGACCGAGGCCGCGCGCAAGACCGCGACCCGGCGGCTGCGCCTTCCCGGCAAGCTCGCCGACTGCGCCCGCGCCGGCGCCGAGGGCACCGAGATCTTCCTCGTCGAGGGCGATTCGGCGGGCGGCTCGGCGAAGCAGGCGCGCAACCGCGAGACCCAGGCGGTGCTCCCCCTGCGCGGCAAGATCCTCAACGTCGCCAGCGCCTCGGCCGAGAAGCTGCACGCCAACCAGGAGCTCGGCGACCTGGCGCTCGCGCTCGGCTGCGGCGCCGGCGCGAACTACAACGCCGAAGCCCTGCGCTACGAGCGCGTCATCATCATGACCGACGCCGACGTCGACGGCGCGCACATCGCCGCGCTGCTGATGACCTTCTTCTGGCGCGAGATGCCGAAGCTCATCGACGACGAACACCTCTACCTCGCGGTGCCGCCGCTCTACCGCCTGAGCCGGGGCGGCGAGACCGCGTACGCGCGCGACGACGCCCACCGCGACGCGCTCCTGAATTCGCAGTTCAAGGGCAAGGGCAAGGTCGAGATCAGCCGCTTCAAGGGCCTCGGCGAGATGCCGGCGGCGCAGCTCAAGGCGACGACGATGGACCCGGCGACACGGACGCTGCTGCGCATCCGCGTCGAGGACCGCGCCGAGACCGATTCGCGCGTCGAGAGCCTGATGGGCCGCCGCCCCGAACTCCGCTTCGCCTTCATCCAGGAAAACGCCCGCTTCGTGGCTGATCTGGATGTGTGAATGCTCTTGTTAACAGCCGCAGCGCGCAGCGTCGCTTGTCTCCCGAACGACCCCGCAAGTCCCCGCATCGGGGCCCCATTTCGCAGCGGCGAGCGGCGGCGGCAATTGGCGCGGAGAGCTTGGCCGAATCCGAGCCATTGAGGAACACTTTCCGAGACGTAGAGGCGAAAACGTCAGAAGTGCTGCGGCCACTTCCGTGCCGCATGGAGAACGCGGAGGAGCTGCACGCGATCCTCCCGAATGCGGTAGGCAACAATGTACGGCAGGCCAGGCACGACAAGCTCGCGGGTTCCTGTGATGCGGCCGGGCCGTCCCATGCGGGGGTGATCCGCGAGCCTGGCAACGACATCGTCAATCTGTTCTATGACGGCGAGGGCCGCGTCGGGACTATCTGCGGCTATGTCGTCGGCAATGGCGATGAGGTCACGTTGGGCAGGAACGGACCACTCGACAATCACCAGCCGCCCTATCGGCCTTTGACGATACGGTGACGCGCCGCCTTTACCGCTTCCTCGTGGGGCGCCAGATCCCCACGATCAGCCGACGCGACGCCCTCCTTCACCGCATCGGCGAACCATTCTTCATGATCCAGGTATTGTTCTATAGCTTGGTTGACAACCCACGACCTGGAACGGTCAATGGCGGCCGCCAGCCGGTCGAGCCGGGTGATCGTCTCTTCGTCGAGCCGGATAGATGCAGTACGCATTGTCATGTAACACTCTGTGTTCATTATTCACACGCGTGATTATGGGGCAAGTTTCTCGGGTCCGCAACCATGAAACCGACTACCATTGCGCCCACGCGTCGCCGACGGCGAACGCAAGGCGACCGACGGCCGCGTCGAGAGCCTGATGGGCCGCCGCCCCGAACTCCGCTTCGCCTTCATCCAGGAAAACGCCCGGTTCGTCGCCGACTTGGACGTATGACTGCACCGGCCCGCGCCTCGATCCGCCCCCCGTGGCAGCGCCGCCTGCTCGCTCGTTGACAAGCGTACCGCGTCGCGGTACGCTTGGTCGGCGATCAAGGGCTTCGCCGACACGCGCACGGCGGCCCACTTCGCCGGACATGCGGTCAAGCGCGTCCCCCATCCGCTACAGCGCCGGGCAGCGCAGCATCCGCATCAATCAGTGGTGGCGGATTTGCTTCGGCGGGCGGGCGAAGTCGTTGAGATCGTCGATTATCACAAGGGGTGACGTCATGGCCATCAAGCGCGAAGACCTCGATGCCGGCCGGATCGACTTCGGCGACGTCGTCACCGGCAAAGCGATTCTCCCGGTTCATCCCGGAGAGATCCTGCGCGATGACTTCCTCGAGCCGATGGGGATCAGCGTGTACGCCCTCGCGAAGGCGATCAAGGCGCCGCGCTCCCGGGTCAACGACATCGTCCTCGGGCGCCGGGCGATCACCGCCGACACGGCCCTGCGCCTCGCCCGCTACTTCGGGAGCACGGCGGATTTCTGGGTCAACCTTCAGGCGCGCTACGAGCTGGAGGTCGCGCGCGAGAATCTCCGTGGCCGGATCGAGACCGAGGTCGCGCCCCGGACCGCATAAGCGTCGCGAGCCTGATCGCCCGCCGCCCCGAACTCCGCTTCGCCTTACGTCTTGGAGAACGCCCGCTTCGTCGCCGATCTGGACGTGTGAGGACCCCTTGCCGGCGCCGCTCCGGCACCCATCTTGTTTGATAGGGCGTTGAGCGGGACGCCGCGGCGCCTCGACGGATGCGTGCGATGAGCAAAGGAACCCGCCTATGACCCCTAATGCGCGACTCGCAGCCGCCCTCGTGCTTGTGCTGCTCGCCGGCTGCGCTCCGGGCTCGGTGACGACCACCCACGTTGACTACGAGTCGGGCTACTCGCCCTACCGGTTCAGTTACGCCGCCGGCGGGCGCGACCTTCGCGTCGTCATCCGCGGCAATCCGACCTCGGCGCAACAGGAGGAGTTCGATCGAGCGGTGATCGCCGCCATGCAGGGAAAGAACTGGGGGCCGCAAACCAATTTCACCACGCGGCCGTCGGAATCGGCGCGCGAGAACTACCGCGTCGTCATGCTCTTCAGCGGCAAGCGGTACGCCGGCGGCAACGTCCTCTGCGGTGACTTGGACGGGGTCGATCTCGCCCCGGTGGACGGCCGCGTTCGGCTTCAGGCGGCGTTCTGCCAGAAGGAAAGGCCGTTGACCCAGCTGCAAGTAACCGTCGATGGCGTCACGTCTCCTGCCGACCCGCGGCTCAAACGCATGGTGACCGCGGCCGTCCTCGAGCTGTTCCCGCCCATCGACGACACCAGGGACGACGACTGCCCGCGGCGCTTGCTTGGTAATTGCTGAGCGCCGCTCAACGGCGGAGATCGACGAGGTTGACGCCGGCGCGCCGAGCGCCGTCGCCGGTTGACACGCGACCCCGTGCCCCTACATATAGGCCGGGCACAGCGACCGCCGGCGAACCGCCGAAAAGTTAACCATTTTCAATGCGCTTTGAAGACCTCGGACTGAGCCCGGACGTCCTCCGGGCGGTCACCGACGCCGGCTACATCGAGCCGACGCCGATCCAGGAAAAGGCGATCCCGATCGCGCTTCAGGGGCGCGACCTGCTGGGCTGCGCGCAGACCGGGACCGGCAAGACCGCGGCCTTCACCTTGCCGATGATCGACATTCTCGCCGGCGGCAGGGCCAAGGCGCGAATGCCGCGCTCGCTCGTCCTCACGCCGACGCGCGAGCTCGCCACCCAGATCTCCGAGAACTTCGATATCTACGGCAAGTACCACAAGCTCTCGCAGGCGCTCTTGATCGGTGGCGTCTCGATCGCCGACCAGCAGAGCGTCCTGAACCGCGGCGTCGACGTTCTGATCGCCACGCCGGGGCGGCTCCTGGATCTGTTCGAGCGCGGCAAGATCCTGCTCGCCGGCGTCAAGATCCTGGTGATCGACGAGGCCGACCGCATGCTCGACATGGGGTTCATCCCCGACGTCGAGCGCATCGTCGGCCTGTTGCCGCCGCTGCGCCAGACGCTGTTCTTCTCGGCCACCCTGGCGCCGGAGATCCGCCGCCTCGGCGACGCCTTCCTGCACAATCCCAAGGAGGTCCGCGTCGACCCGCCGACCTCGCCGGCCGAGCTGGTGAACCACTCGCTGGTGATGGTCGGCCCGCGCGGCAAGGGCAAGGCGCTGCGCACTCTGCTTGGCGGCGAGTTCGTCAAGAACGCGCTGATCTTCTGCAACCGCAAGCGCGAAGTCGATCGCCTCGACGGCTCGCTTCGTCGCTATGGCTTCGAATCCGCGGCGCTGCACGGCGACATGCCCCAGCCGGCGCGGACCGAGACGCTCGAGGCGTTCAAACGCGGCGACGTTCGTTTCCTCGTCGCCACCGACGTGGCCGGGCGGGGGCTCGACATCTACGGGCTGAGCCACGTATTCAACTACGACGTTCCGATCCACGCCGAGGACTACATCCACCGCATCGGCCGAACCGGCCGCGCCGGCCACCGCGGCAGGGCGATCACGCTCGCCGTGCCCGACGACGCGAAGCCGCTGGCCGCGATCGTCCGGCTCATCAAACGCGACATCCCGCTCATCGAGATCGGCGGGGAGACCGCCGCGGCGGCCGGCGGCGACTTCGCCGCCGCCAAACCCGGGCCGCGAACGACGATGAACGCCGAGCGCGTGGAGCCCGCGCCCGCTGCCAAAGAGCCGAGGCGGAAGGACAAGCCCCGGCGCGCGGCCGAGGGGCCCAAACGGAAGACATCGCCCAGGCGCAAGGAAGAGCGGGCGGCCTCGCCGAAGAAGGACAAGGCGCCCAGGGGCCCCGTCGTTGGCCTCGGCGACCACGTCCCGGCGTTCCTCAAGCGCCCGGTGGGCCGTAGCTGAGCAAGCCAACGGAGCGAACGGTGCAAACGATTTTCGTCATGGTCAAATGCGATCTCGGCCGGGCCTACGCGGTCGCCGGCGAGGCCGCGCAGGCGACCGAGGAGATCTCGGAAGTGCACTCGATCTCGGGCCAGTACGATCTGTTGATGAAGTGCTACCTCGCGGATGACGCGGACATCGGCCACTTCGTGACCGAACGCATCCAGACCCTTCCGGGCGTCAAGGACACCTTCACCATCATCGCCTTCAAGGCGTTCACGTAGGCGCATCATACCGCCGAGCCGATGAAGACACCTTCATCGGCTCGGCGGGCCGAGCGCGCCGTATGAATCGCAACAAGAGGGGCGCCGCGCCCCCTGGCGCGAAAGCCAAGGGGCCGGATGGCCCCGCCCGGCGCCTGAGGGAACATTAGGCTGAGTCCATTCGTGGGCTCGCCGGTATTAAACGAGCGCGCTTGCCCGCCCCGACAGCGCGCCGGCCGCCGCCCTCAAGTCGTTCCGGCT
>JACZUY010000077.1 GCA_022572945.1 Pseudomonadota bacterium | reverse complement strand
TGCCGTCGTCATCGGCGGCGTCGGGCGCCGCGCCCGCGCCGAGGAGCTCGGCGATGATGCGGCCGTCGAGCGACCGCACCGCCGCGAGCAGCGGAGACCAGCCGCGTTTCGCCCGCGCGTTGACGTCGGCGCCGCGGTCGATCAGCAGCCCGACGACGGCGGGACGGCCGAACCTCGCCGCGAGCGTGAGCGGCGTCGGGCCGCCGAGCCGGTCGCGGCCGTCGACCTCCGCGCCGTTGTCGAGAAGCGCCTCGACGAGCAGCCGCTCGCCCGCCGCGGCGGCGTCGAGAAGCCGGTTTTCGAGCTCACCCGCCCGGACGCCGAGCGGCAGGGAGAGGGCCAGGAACAGGGCGAGCCGGAGGAAGCGCATGAAGCCTTCCCGCCGATGCGTCGTTGCTATTCCGCCGCCATCGCGCGCTTCTCGACCCTGGCGGCGCAGAACTTGTACTCGGGAATCTTGCCGACCGGGTCGAGCGCCGGGTTGGTCAACAGGTTCGCCGCGGCGTCGACGTAGCAGAACGGAATGAAGATCATGCCCTCGGGCACCTTGCCGTCGCGCCGAACCTTGATCTCGATCACACCGCGCCGGGTGGTCACGCGGACCGTCTCGCCCGCGGCGACGCCAAGCCGCGCGAGGTCGGTGGGCGAAAGGCACGCCACCGCCTCGGGCTCGATGTCGTCGAGCACGCTCGCGCGGCGGGTGATCGCGCCGGTATGCCAGTGCTCCAGGAGCGTCCCGGTGGAGAGGATCATCGGGAACTCGTCGTCGGGCTGCTCGTCGGGCGGGACGATGTCGGCCGGCACCATCTTGCCGCGCGCGGACGGGGTGGGGAAGCCGTCGCCGAAGATCACCTCTTGGCCCGGCTCGTCCTCCGAATCGCAGGGGTAGGTGACCACGCTCTCGGCGAGCAGGCGGTCCCAGCTGATGCCCTTGATCGAGTCCATGCAGGCGCGCATCTCGGCGAACACCTCGGCGGGACCGGTGTAGTTCCAGTCGAGGCCGATGCGGCGCGCGATCTCCTGGACGATCCACCAGTCCTGGCGGCAGTCGCCGGGCATGTCGAGCGCCTTGCGCCCCATCTGCACCTGGCGGTTCGAGTTGGTGACCGTGCCGTCCTTCTCGGGCCAGGCCGAGGCCGGCAGCACCACGTCGGCGTGGAACGCGGTCTCGGTGAGGAAGATGTCCTGCACCACCAGGTGCTCGAGCTTGGCGAGGCCCTCGCGCGCGTGGCCGACGTTGGGGTCCGACATCGCCGGGTTCTCGCCCATGATGTACATGCCCTTGATCACGTCGTCGTGGACCGCGTCCATGATCTCGACCACGGTAAGCCCGCGCTTGGGGTCGAGCTCGGCGTTCCAGAACGCTTCGAACTCGGCCCTGATGTCCGGGTCCTCGACCGAGCGGTAGTCGGGGTAGACCATGGGGATCAGGCCGACGTCGGAGGCGCCCTGCACGTTGTTCTGCCCGCGCAGCGGGTGCAGGCCGGTTCCGGGACGACCGATCTGGCCGGTCATCAGCGCGAGCGCGATCAGGCAACGGGCGTTGTCGGTGCCGTGGACGTGCTGCGAGATGCCCATGCCCCAGAAGATGATGCCGGCATTCGCGCGGGCGTATGTGCGCGCCACGGTGCGGATGGTCTCGGCGTCGACGCCGCAGATCGGCGCCATATCCTCGGGCGTGTACGCCTTGAGGTGCTGACTGAGCGCCTCGAAGCCCTCGGTGTGCGCCGCGACGTACTGGCGGTCGTAAAGCTCCTCCTCGACGATCACGTTCATCATCGCGTTCAACAGCGCCACGTCGCTGCCCGGCTTGAAGCGCAGCATATGGGTCGCCTGCTTATTGAGCGCTTGGCCGCGCGGGTCGCAGACGATCAGCGTCGCGCCGCTCTTGGCCGCGTTCTTGAAGAAGGTGGCGGCGACCGGATGGTTCTCGGTCGGGTTGGCGCCGATGACGAAGATGACGTCGGACTTGAGCGCGTCGGTGAACGGCGCGGTCACCGCGGCCGAGCCGATGGTCTCCAGCAGCGCCGCCACGGACGAGGCGTGGCACAGCCGCGTGCAGTGGTCGACGTTGTTGGTGCCGAAACCGGTGCGCACAAGCTTCTGGACCAGGTACGCCTCCTCGTTCGAGCCCTTGGCCGAGCCGAAGCCGGCGAGCGCCTTGCCGCCGTCGCGGTCGCGCACCCGCTTGAAGCCCGCCGCGGCGACATCGAGCGCCTCCTCCCAGCTCGCCTCGCGGAAGTGGGTGTACGGGTTGGCGGGGTCGATGTCGTCCAAGGCGTCCTTGGCGACGCCCTGCTTGCGGATCAGCGGCGTGGTGAGCCGATGGGGATGGGTGATGTAGTCGAAACCGAATCGCCCTTTCACGCACAGCCGGCCCTGGTTCGCGGGGCCCTCCAGGCCGTCGACCCACAGAATTTCGTTGTCCCTGATGTTGTACGTGATCTGGCACCCGACGCCGCAGTAGGGGCAGACGCTGTTGACTTGTTTGTCCGCGTAGCCCGTGCGCACCCCCGATTCGTCGAGCAGGGTGGCCGGCATCAGCGCGCCGGTGGGGCACGCCTGGACACACTCGCCGCAGGCGACGCAGGTGGATTCACCCATGGCGTCGTCGAAGTCGAACACCACCTTGGCGCCGTGGCCGCGGTAGGCCATGCCGATGACGTCGTTGACCTGGGCCTCGCGGCACGCGCGCACGCAGAGCGTGCAGTGGATGCAGGCGTCGAGGTTGACGCGCATCGCCGGGTGGCTCGAATCGGGCGGCGGCGCCGCGCGCGCGGGGAAGCGGCTGGTCAGCTGGCCCATCGCCTCGGCCCAGCGCCACAGCTCGGACTGCGGGTCGTGGGCGCTCTCGCGCGGCGGCTGGTCGGCGAGCAGCAGCTCCATCACCATCCTGCGCGCCGTCTCGGCGCGCTCGGTGGCGGTATTGACCACCATGCCGGGGGTGGGCTTGCGGATGCACGAGGCGGCGAGCACGCGCTCGCCCTCGATCTCGACCATGCAGGCGCGGCAGTTGCCGTCGGCCCGGTAGGTCGCGGCGGTGGTGTAGCACAGGTGCGGGATTTCGACGCCCTCGCGCCGGGCGACCTGCCAGATGGTCTCTCCGTCCGCGGCGCCGACCTCGCGGCCGTCGAGGGTGAAGACGATGCTCCCGGTCATCGCAAATCCTCCGGGAAATGCTTGAGGACCATCAACAGCGGGTTGGGCGCGGCCTGGCCGAGGCCGCAGATCGAGGCGTCGAGCATCGCCGCCGACAGCTCCCGCAACAGGGGTCCGTCCCACGCCGGGCGGCTCATCAGCTTGACCGCCTTCTCGGTGCCGACGCGGCACGGCGTGCACTGGCCGCAGCTCTCGTCCTCGAAGAAGCGCATCAGGTTGAGCGCCGCGTCGCGCGCGTTGTCGCGGTCCGAGAGCACGATGATCGCCGCCGAGCCGATGAAGCAGTCGTGATCGGCCAGCGTGTCGAAGTCGAGCGGCACGTCGCCGAGAGAGGCCGGCAGGATGCCGCCCGAGGCGCCCCCCGGCAGGTAGCCCTTGAAGGCGTGGCCGTCGGCCATGCCGCCGCAGTACTCGTCGATCAGCTCCCTGACCGTGATCCCGGCCGGGGCGAGCTTGACGCCGGGCGCCTTCACCCGGCCCGAGACCGAGAAGCTGCGCAGGCCCGTGCGGCCGTTGCGGCCGTGGCCGGTGAACCAGTCGGCGCCCTTCTCGACGATGTCGCGCACCCAGTAGACGGTCTCGACGTTGTGGACCAGCGTGGGACGGCCGAACAGGCCCACCTGCGTGGGGAAAGGCGGCCGGTTGCGCGGCAGGCCACGCTTGCCCTCGATGCTCTCCATCATCGCCCCCTCCTCGCCGCAGATGTAGGCGCCCGCGCCGCGGCGGAGGTGAATTCGGGTGGCGCGGTCGAGGCCCGCCGCCTCCACCCTGGCGATCTCGTCCAACAGCACCTTGCGCACGCCGGGGTACTCGTCGCGCAAGTAGAAATAAACGTCGGTCGCCTCGACCGCCCAGCCCGCGACGAGCATGCCCTCAAGGCAGCGGTGCGGATCGCTTTCCATGTAGTAGCGGTCCTTGAAGGTGCCGGGCTCACCCTCGTCGGCGTTGATCGTCATCAGTCGCGGCTTGGGCTCGTTGCGCACGAAGCGCCACTTCTGCCCGGCGGGAAAGCCCGCGCCGCCGAGGCCGCGCAGGCCCGAGGCCTGCATCAACTCGATCAGCTCGTCGGCGCTGCGCTTGCCGTCGAGGCAGTCGCGCAGCAGCCGGTAGCCGCCGCCCTCGACATACTGGTCGTAGTCCACGTAAGCCGGGCACTCGGGCTCGTGGTCGCCGGCCTCCACCACCGCCGCCACCCGGTCCGCGTCGGCGTCGACGACGTGCCGGTGGCCGACCTCGGCGACGGGCGCCGAATGGCAGCGTCCCATGCACGGCGCGCGGACGACGCGCACCTTCGCGCCGAGCCTGCCGGGAAGCTCGTCGAGCAGCGCCTTCGCCCCCATCATCTCGCAGGTCAGGCTGTCGCACACCCGCACCGTCAGCGGCGGCGGCGGCGTCTCGCCTTCCTTCACCACGTCGAAGTGGGCGTAGAAGGTGGCGACCTCGTACGCCTCGGCCATGGGGATGCGCATCTCCTCGGCGAGCGCCGCGAGGTGCGCCGCCGAGATGTGGCGGTAACGGTCCTGGATGAGGTGGAGGTGCTCGATCAGGAGGTCGCGGTCGCGCGGCCGGTCGCCGAGCAGGGCGCGGACCTCGGCGCGCGCCGTGTCGTCGACCTGGCGGCCGCGGTTGGTGACGCGCGCCGTGCGCTTGCTCGAACCCGGATGGCGGTAGCGGTGAACGGTCGCGTCCGGCATCAGGCTGGTTCCTCCCTCGATCCGGGCGCGACACTAATCGGAATCGTCATTCGGGTCGATCACTTCGAGCCCGACCACGTCGGCGTTCATCGATCGCTTGCCGGCGTGCTCGAAGTTCACCGTGACCCGTTCGCCGATGACCGACTGGACCTGACCGATGCCCCAGTCGGGGCGGTTCGGGTGACGCACGAAAACACCAGGCGCGAGGCGGCTGTCCATGGCGCTGTTTCCCTCGGCCGCGGGCGGCGCATGATACATGGGACCAATTGCGATATAGTACAGCGGTTGGCCATGAATTCATGGCCCGGCGCGATGCCGTTTCATGGGGGTGGAATGGAGGACGTGCGTCTCGCGTCGTTGCTGTGCACGCGGCTGTGCCACGATCTCATCGGCGCGGCCGGAGCGGTGAGCAACAAGACGAAGCGGACCCGCCCGGCTCTGGCCGGGTACGGCCCGGCAAGCCCGCTCAGTCGTCGCGGTAAATCCTCTCGCGGCGCTCGTGGCGCTCCTGGGCGTCGATGCCCAGGGTGGCGATGGGCCGAGCCTCGAGCCGGCGCAGGCTGATTGGGTCGCCGGTCTCCTCGCAATACCCGTACGTGCCCTCCTCGACCCGCTTCAGCGCGGTGTCGATCTTGACGATCAGCTTGCGCTCGCGATCGCGGGTGCGCAGTTCAATCGAGCGATCGGTCTCGGTCGAGGCGCGGTCGGCGAAGTCGGGCTCCTGCCCGCTCTCCTGCTGCAGGTGCATGAGGGTCTGGTCCGATTCCTGGAGCAGCTCCTCGCGCCACTCGAGCAGCTTGCCGCGAAAATACTCGAGTTGCCGGGCGCTCATGAAACGCTCGCTTTCCGACGGCCGATAGTTGTGTAGCGCTCTCGGCGCCATACCGGACTGCCCCCAATGAACCAATTTCCGAACCGGCCCGGAATATATGAATCTCGGGGCGGCACCGCAAGTCCGTTTGCAAGCCCCCTGCAGTCGCCGCATCAGAAAGAGCGACTGTTACGGAACAATCCCGAGCTTGGCCAGCTCGACCGCCGCCCGGAGGTCGATTTCATCAAGCAGTTGATTGAGCCGCGGGTCGGCAACCGCGACCCTTTTCTCCCGCACTTCGCGTTGCAGCGCCAGCAGACGATGGCGGGGAATGGCGCCGAACAACAGCGCGTGGCGGATTTCATCGAGCCGGTCGAGCAAGTCGTGGCCGTAGCCAAGGGCGCGCGTACGGCCCGCGGTCGGGCTTGCCGGCGGTCGTCATGAGCCGATCATAACGACCGCCGGTATCGCGCCGGCCTGTGATCGCGGGTGCTAGTCGGGGTCTTCGACGGCGTCGCCCAGGAGATCGGCGTCGCCCCCGGCGGCGGCGACATTCTCCCGCATGATCCGCTCATGGATCTCCTTGCGCAGCACCGACGCCTCGGGCGGAAACGTAAAGCCCAGCTTGGCGGACTTGCCGCGAACCTCGATCACCGTAATTTCGATCTTGTCGTTGATGATGACCGACTCGCCGACTTTTCTCGTCAAAAAGAGCATCGCGCGGCCCTTCCTGGTCCTGCAACGGGTTGCCAAGCGAGCCTATCCGATCTCCCGCCCCCGCGTAAGCCCCAAACGCCGCCGCGATTAACCGAATCTTAACCCCCGGCGTGCGCGTCTTCGGCGCCCGGGCGCTGCGCGGCAAAGGCTACACCGTGCTCGAGGCGAGCAGCGGCGAGGCGGCGCTCGCGGTGCTCGACTCGTATGGTGGCGACATCGATCTCCTGATCACCGACGTGGTGATGCCGCAGATGGACGGGGCCACGCTGGTGGCCAACGTGCGAAAGGACCGCCCCGGGCTCAAGGTGATCTTCATGTCGGGCTATGCCGAGGACGCGTTTCGCAAGAACCTCGATCCGACGGTGGCGATCAACTTCCTGCCCAAGCCGTTCAACCTCGCCCAGCTCGCCCAGAGGGTGAAGGACACGCTCGCCGCCGCGGGCGACTGACCGCGCGCGCCGCCGCGCCCGGCACGCTTCGCCGCACCCGCGAACCAGAACGTTTCCCGAATACGTTCCAATTCCTCTTTGTATACCAAGGCGTTAAGAAAGAGGTTGTCAAATCGAACAAATCGTGTACATCTAGCGCCATTGCGTTGCCGGAAGCAGTGTGAAATAAGGGAGACGGAGCATGTCGGAGACGGTGATCAAGTTGGTCGACAAGGCGGATACGGACAAGCAACGGGCGCTCGAAGCCGCGCTTGGCCAGATCGAGCGGGCGTTCGGCAAGGGCTCGGTGATGAGGCTGGGCCAGCACGAAAGCGCGGTCAAGGTGGACACCGTGTCCACCGGCTCGCTCGGCCTCGACATCGCGCTCGGCATCGGCGGCCTGCCGCGCGGCCGGGTGGTCGAGATCTACGGTCCGGAGGGCACGGGCAAGACGACGCTGGCGTTGCACGTGCTCGCCGAGGCGCAGAAGGATGGCGGCACCTGCGCCTTCATCGACGCCGAGCACGCGCTCGACCCGATCTACGCGGGCAAGCTCGGGGTCGACGTCGACGAGCTCCTGATCGCGCAGCCCGACGCCGGCGAGCAGGCGCTCGAGATCGCCGATACGCTGGTGCGTTCGGGCGCCATCGAGGTGCTCGTCATCGACAGCGTCGCGGCGCTGGTGCCGCGCGCCGAGCTCGAAGGCGAGATGGGCGACGTCCATGTCGGCCTGCAGGCGCGGCTGATGAGCCAGGCGCTGCGCAAGCTTTCCGGGTCGATCGCGCGCTCGCGCTGCATCGTCATCTTCATCAACCAGATCCGCATCAAGATCGGCGTCATGTTCGGCAACCCCGAGACCACCACCGGCGGCCTCGCGCTCAAGTTCTATGCCTCGGTGCGGCTCGACATCCGCCGCATCGGCGCGATCAAGGACCACGACGAGATCGTCGGCAACCAGACCCGCGTCAAGGTGGTCAAGAACAAGATGGCGCCGCCGTTCAAGATGGTCGAGTTCGACATCATGTACGGCGAGGGCATCTCCAAGGTGGGCGAGCTGATCGACCTCGGCGTCAAGGCCGGGGTGGTCGAGAAGTCGGGCTCGTGGTTCTCCTACGACAGCCAGCGCATCGGCCAGGGGCGCGAGAACGCCAAGCAGTTCCTCAAGGACAACGCGGACATCGCCGACGCGATCGAACACACCATCCGCGTCAACGCCGGCCTCGTCGTCGAGGCCGCCCCCGCCGCCCCGCAGGACGCCGCCGCCGGCGCCGACGAGGCGTAGGCGCGGCCATCGGCCATTCTCCGCCGGAACCCAAGGGGGTTCCGAGGCGAAGCCGGCGCTCCTGCGGGCGTCGGCCCCCCGCCCGACGCGGCCGGGCTTGTGAAATCGCGCTCGCCTAGAGCGTAATCCGAACGAGTCCACTGGTTCGGATTACGCCAGCCCGCGACCGCGGGCCGCCGCTTATGCGGCGGAAGCCTGCGTGGCGATTGAACGCAGTCCACCTTTACTGTGTAAAGGTGGACGAATAATGCTCTAGCCTATAAACCCCGTGGATAACGTGTCTCCGTGCCGATCGGGGCGGGGTGGCGCAGTCCCGGAACCAGGCCGATGCAGACCGCGAACGACATTCGCACGGCGTTTCTCGAGTACTTCCGCGGGCACGGCCACGAGGTCGTCGCCTCGGGCCCGCTCGTTCCCCACAACGACCCGACGCTGCTGTTCACCAACTCCGGCATGGTGCAGTTCAAGAACGTCTTCACCGGCGCCGAGAAGCGCGCCTACGACCGCGCGGTGACGGCGCAGAAGTGCGTCCGCGCCGGCGGCAAGCACAACGACCTCGACAACGTCGGCTACACCGCGCGCCACCACACCTTCTTCGAGATGCTCGGCAACTTCTCGTTCGGCGACTACTTCAAGGACGTCGCCATCGAGCTCGCGTGGAACCTGGTGACCAGGGAATACGGCCTTTCCCGCGACCGGCTGTGGATCTCGGTCTACGCCGAGGACGACCAGGCCTTCGATCTTTGGCGCAAGATCGCCGGGCTGCCCGAGGAGCGCATCGTGCGCATCGCCGGAAGCGACAACTTCTGGGCGATGGGCGACACCGGCCCCTGCGGCCCGTGCTCGGAAATCTTCTACGACCACGGGCCGGACATTCCCGGCGGCCCGCCGGGGAGCGCGGACGAGGACGGCGACCGCTTCGTCGAGATCTGGAACCTGGTGTTCATGCAGTTCGAGCAGGTGACGCCGGATGAGCGCATCGACCTGCCGAAGCCGTCGATCGACACCGGCATGGGGCTCGAGCGCGTCGCCGCGGTCATGCAAGGCCACCACGACAACTACGACATCGACCTGATGCGCCACATCATGGACGCCACCGCCGAGGTCACCGGCGTCGCCATCGACGGCCCCCACGGCGCCGCGCACAGGGTCATCGCCGACCATCTGCGCGCGTCCGCCTTCCTGCTCGCCGACGGCGTCATGCCGTCGAACGAGGGCCGCGGCTACGTGCTGCGCCGGATCATGCGCCGCGCCATGCGGCACGCCCACATGATGGGCTGCGACGAGCCGATGATGTGGCGGCTGGTGCCCGCGCTGGTTTCCCAGATGGGACAGGCGTACCCCGAGCTGGTGCGCGCCGAGGCGCTGATCACCGAGACGCTGAAGCTCGAGGAGACGCGCTTCAAGCAGACCCTCGATCGCGGCCTGGGGCTGTTGGAGGCGGAGACCGCGAAGCTCGCCGAAGGCGCCGATCTGCCCGGCGAGGTCGCGTTCAAGCTCTACGACACCTACGGCTTCCCTTACGACCTCACCGAGGACGTGCTGCGCGGCCGGGGTTTGCGCGTCGAGCGCGCCGGGTTCGATTCGGCGATGGAGCGCCAGCGCGCCGAGGCCCGCGCCGCGTGGGCGGGCTCGGGCGACGCGGCGACCGAGGAGGTGTGGTTCGCGATCCGCGAGGAGTTCGGCGCATCCGAGTTCCTCGGCTACGAGGTCGACGCCGCCGAGGCCAAGGTGCTCGCGCTGGTCGTCGACGGCGCGCGCGTCGACGCGGCGGAGGACGGCGCCGAGGTCGCCGTCGTCGTCAACCAGACGCCGTTCTACGGCGAGGCCGGCGGCCAGGTCGGCGACACCGGCGTCATCACCGCGGCCGGCGGCGCCCGCGTCGAGGTCCGCGACACGCAGAAGAAGCTCGGCGACCTGCACGTCCATGTCGGCAATGTCGAAGGGGGGCGCTTGCGCGTCGGCGACGTGGTCGAGCTCGGCATCGTTTCGCCGCGGCGCACGCTGATTCGCGCCAATCACTCGGCGACGCATCTGCTGCATGCGGCGCTGCGCCGTAAGCTCGGCGAGCACGTCGTCCAGAAGGGCTCGCTGGTGGCGCCCGACCGGCTGCGCTTCGACTTCAGCCATACCCGGGCGCTCGGCGCGGACGAGATCGCGGCGATCGAATCGGAGGTCAACGATCACGTCCGCCGCAACACCGAGGTCGGGACCACGATCATGAGCCCCGACGAGGCGGTGGCCCAGGGCGCGATGGCGCTGTTCGGCGAGACCTACGGCGACGAGGTGCGCGTGCTGGCGATCGGCGCGGGCGACGGTGGGCCTTACTCGGTCGAGCTCTGCGGCGGCACCCACGTGCGCCGCACCGGCGACATCGGCGTGTTCAAGATCGTCGGCGAGACCGCGATCGCCGCGGGCGTGCGCCGCATCGAGGCGCTCACCGGCGCGGCGGCGGAGGCCTACATGGGCGCGCAGGGAGCGCGGCTGCGCGCC
>JACZUY010000076.1 GCA_022572945.1 Pseudomonadota bacterium | reverse complement strand
GAGCGGCAGGCGATGCAGGACGGCCACGGCGTGCACGTCAAGTACGTGCCGGGAAGCTACCGTCCCCTGGCGAACAAGGATAACGACTATCTCATGGACCGTGCCGCCCAGAAGGCGGGCCTCTCCTATTCGGGGGTCGAGGGCATCGCGATGCAGGACGCCTCGCTGCAGGAAAGCATGGGACCGATCGCCGACCGGACCAGGGAACATCTGGTCTCGACCGACAACGGCATCATCAAGGCGCGCCGGCGCCTCCGCAAAGCGGCGCTCGCACTGAGGGACAAAGGAATTCAGCCGCCGGGTGTGGACCCGGCGCATCAACGCGTCCGCTCGGCCGCGGTTATCCTGCCCCCGGATCAGGCCTTCAAGGACGCCTGCCAGGCCGACCTGACGGTTCGTCCGGGGGTCCCTCAATCTTCGGTTTGACCGTGCGACCCACGCCCCGGCAACGCGTCGAGCACGGGCCGCGCATCTTCACCCAGCCGACCTGCCACCACGCGCCCGAGGTCTACGGCGGCATCGGCGTTGCCGAGGCGGCCGCCCTCCTCGAGAGCTTCTTCCGGGCGCGGCGATAGCGCTTCCGGGCGCGGTGATTGCCCCCCACATGCCGGCGCGCCCGGCAACGCGTCACCTATCGGCGGACTCATTCGGGGGGCGTGACGCCCATAAGCGCCACACGCGCCGTGCGTGGCGCAACATACTGCGCGTGGTTCGTTGGCTTGAACGAATCAAAGATTCGCAATAGGCTGCAATCAAAGCGCCCGCCTCAAATTCGGCGAACCGACGGCGGGCGCTGAGACGCGATTAGACTGGAGTCAAACCGATGAATAAGCCGCGCAATACGTTTAAATACCAATTCAAAGTGGGCAATAAAATCGTCCACGGTGGCATCACAAAAGACCTAGAGCGGCGCGCATCCGAACACCGGGAAAAATGGCCTAGTGGCCACATCAAAAAGGTTGGCCATAAGACGACTGAGGATGCCGCACGAAAATGGGAAAAAAATAAAGGCTACACTTGATCTACTGAGTCCCGTCGTGACCCGACTATGTCATTCGGGCCATCGACGGGGCCGCACTCGAATGTCCCGCCAACAAGCCGCGCGCATAACCAAAGCCAGCCATGCGCTGGCGTCGCTAGAAACTCGTAAATCCGTAGTCTGGTGGTGATCACCGATCAGCCGGCTTGGCTTTCTTGTTGGGTTGGGGCTTCTGCTTCCGAGGCTGCGGCGGCGTGTCGAGCATCCGTTTTAGCAGCACGTAGCGGCGCTGCTCAGTCTCCTTCGCTTTCCTATTCATTCGGGAACCCGCACCATGGCCCATAAGTACATCCCCGGCACCATTATACCAGAGCACTTCCTCCCTGAAATTGGGTATGTCGTGGTCCAGCAAACCCAATTAGATCATGCTATTAACGAAATGATCTGGTTTCTTGCAGAAGTAGACCATACGAAGGGGCGGACCATTACATCCAAGATAATCAGCTTAGGCACACGCTTGGAATTATTTCGACGCCTCACTATCGTCAACGTCACTGACAAAATGGACCGTGACAAGCTCCAATCAATCCGCATCCGTGCTGAGGAACTTGTCCGCATTCGTAATCGAATCTCGCACGACCGACCATACTCCTACAGTCCGTCAAAGGACGAGATTACCTTCTTCCGAGAGGAAAATTTTACGGAGCCACAAATCAAGGTCCAGCCGCCCACGCTAATGACGAGAAAGTCCCTGAAGGAACTCGGCGACGAAATGTTCAAAATCACAATATGGCTTGGGCTGTACCTTCCGAAGTTTCCAGATCGAAAGCATCCGGATTGGAGCGACGACGCTCTGTTCCCATGGGCCGATATACTTCAGCGACGGTCTGGAGAACCGAATCCATCTCCCAACTAAACCCAGCTAATGCATTTACGGCCGCCCTTTTTCATCTCAAGAGTCACGTCAACGCCAGCCTGTCGCTCCTGAGATAGTTCAGACATTGTGTTCTTTTCACGGCTTGGTGCGTCAACTATATACGCATCAGAACTTCGCGTACGCCTGCTTGAGCGCCACCAGCGGATGGTCGGGCGACATCTGGAACCGGATCAGCAGCTCGCGCGCGAGCATGTCGCGGTCCTGCTGGTTGTCGGGCAGCGCCACGCCCTCGGGCACGGTGACCCAGCCGTTGATGTTGCGGTCGAACACCGCCGGCCGGCCCTCCTCGTAGCCCATGTGGACGTCCTCGAGCCAGTTGAGGTCGTCCCAGCCCATGATCGCCATGTACGTCTCGAGAAACGGCGTGACCCGCGAATAGTCGGGCAGCAGGTTGATGTCGTAGCGGTAGCCGATGTGCTGGCCGATGTCCTTCTCGCGCGCGGTGTCGAGGCCGTCGCTGGTGAGATAGCGGTCGATGTCCCCGGTCTCGCTCATCGGACGCCTCCTAAAGCATTATTCGTTCACCTTTGACTTCAGTCAAAGGTGAACTGCGTTCAATCGCCACGCGGGCTTCCGCCGCATAAGCGGCGGCCCGCGGTCGCGGGCTGGTTAAAAGGTTAAAAGGGGTCAGACCCCTTTTAACGATCCGAACGCGTGGAATCGTTCGGATTACGCATTAGTAGCGCGTCATGTCGGGCCGGCCGACGGTGTACTGGGTGCCGGCGAGCGGCACCATCGCCATCGCCGAGGCCTCCATGGTCAGCGCCGCGAGGTCCTCGGGCTCGAGCGAATGGACGTTCGTCTTGCCGCACGCGCGCGCCATCATCTGGCATTCGATGGTCATGGTGTGGAGGAGGTTGTAGACCCGCTCGGCCGCGGCGTCGGGATCGAGCCGGGCGCGCAGGCGCGGGTCCTGGGTCGCCACGCCGACCGGGCAGCGCCCGGTGTGGCAGTGGTAGCAGTGCCCGGCGGGAACCCCGATCTCGGTTTCGAAATCGGCCTCGGGAATGTCCTTGTTGCAGTTGAGCGCGACCATCGCCGCGGTGCCGATGGCGACCGCGTCGGCGCCGAGCGCGAGCGCCTTCGCCACATCGCCGCCGTTGCGTATGCCGCCGGCGTAGATCAGCGTGATCTCGCCGCTCTTGCCGAGCTCGTCGAGCGCCTTGCGCGCCTGGCGGATGGCGGCGATGCCGGGCACCCCGGTCTCCTCGGTGGCGAGGTGCGGTCCGGCGCCGGTCGAGCCCTCCATGCCGTCCATGTAGATCGAGTCGGGGTCGCATTTGATCGCCATGCGCACGTCGTCGTAGACGCGCGCCGCGCCGAGCTTGAGCTGGATCGGGATCTCCCAGTTGGTCGCCTCGCGCACCTCGCGGATCTTGAGCGCCAAGTCGTCGGGGCCGAGCCAGTCGGGATGGCGCGCCGGCGAGCGCTGGTCGATGCCGGCGGGCAGCGAGCGCATCTCGGCCACCTGGTCGCTCACCTTCTGGCCCATCAGGTGGCCGCCGAGGCCGACCTTGGCCCCCTGGCCGATGAAGAACTCGCAGCCGTCGGCGAGCAGCAGATGGTGCGGGTTGAAGCCGTAGCGCGACTGGATGTTCTGATAGAACCACTTGGTCGAGTAGCGCCGCTCGTCGGGGATCATGCCGCCCTCGCCCGAGCACGTCGCGGTGCCCGCCATGGTCGCGCCGCGGGCGAGCGCGACCTTGGCCTCGTAGGAGAGCGCGCCGAAGCTCATGCCGGTGATGTAGACCGGGATGTCGAGCTCGATCGGCCGCTTGGCGCGCGGCCCGATCACGGTTTTGGTCTCGCATTTCTCGCGGTAGCCCTCGATGACGAAGCGGGTGAGCGTGCCGGGCAGGAAGGTGAGGTCGTCCCACGTCGGGATGCGCTTGAAGATCGCCATCCCGCGCATGCGGTAGCGCCCGAGCTCGGCCTTGATGTGGATGTCGTCGATGACCTCCGGCGTGAACAGGTAGTTCCGCCCGAGGACGCTCTTGTTGCGGTCCGCGCCGCCGCCGCCGTTGGTCATGGGCCCGTCCTCCCGCTGTCCTAGAGCATTTTCAGCTTGCCTTTACCAAGGTCAAAGGCAAGCAGCGTTCAATCGCCACGCAGGCTCTCGTCGCATACGCGACGGCCCCCAATCCGTTGCGACCAAAGCGGTCGCGGGCTGGCGAATTCCGAACGATTCCACTCGTTCGGAATTCGCTCTAGAGCACCAGCTTCTTCTCGGCGGGCTCGAGGTTGTCGTAGTTCCACAGCTTCTTGCCGGCGACGATCTTGTGCATGTTGGCAACGCCGCCCGGCGCTTCGAGCCCGTACCGCGCGAGCTTGCGGGTCAGCCATTCGACGTCGAGGCCGGTGATCTCGCCGGGCACCGCGTCGATCCCGAGCGAGGCGATCGCGCCGCCGACGTAGATGGTGCCGTCGTACATCGAATCGCCCAGGTTCTTGCCCGCGTCGCCGAGCAAAACCAGGCGGCCGCGCTGCATCATGAAGCCGGAGAACGCGCCGGTGCGGCCGCCGACGATGACGGTGCCGCCCTTCATCTCGATGCCGGTGCGCGCGCCCGCGTCGCCCCGGCACACCAGGTCGCCGCCGCGGATGCCGGCGCCGAGGCACGAGCCGGCGTTCTTCTCGATCACCACGGTGCCGGCCATCATGTTCTCGGCGCACGACCACCCCACCCGGCCCGCGACGCGCACGTTGGGGCCGTCGATCATGCCGACGCCGAAGTAGCCCAGGCTGCCCTCGAAGGTGAGTCGCAGCCGGTTGAGGATGCCGACCCCGAGCGAGTGCTTGGCCAGCGGGTTGCCGACCACGATCGTGCCGTAGCCCTCGCCCATGAGCTCGCGGATCCTGAGGTTGATCGCGGTGGTGTCCATCTCGGCGGCGTCGAACTCGGCGCGCTTGTCGAAATCGACCTCCGGGTTCCCGGGGGTGAGAAAGTTGTCCTCCTCGGCGGGCGAGAAGAAGACCTGCTGGGTGCGCCCGGCGAGCCGCTCGGCGTGCATCTCCCCGGCAACGGATTTCGGCTCCGGCTCTAGATGTGCCATACCCGCACCTCTCCTTCATAAGGGTCGGTCGTGTCGATCTCCTCGGGGAAGATGCTGCGGATCGCGACTTCCTCCGAGGCCAGGGCGATGAAATCGTCGCCCTCGTAGAGCACCATCGGCTTGGCGGCCATCACGTCCTTGGCCATGCCGAGGCTGTCGGCGGTGGCGACGAGGTAGGTGAACACGCCGTCGAGCTCGTCGATCGTTGCGCGCATCGCGTCGTCGAGCGCATCGCCCGCGGTCCGCCGGTCGGCGAGATAGACCGCGATGAGCTCGGAATCGCAGTTCGACACGAAGCGGTGGCCGCGATGCTCGAGCTCGCGGCGGTTGTTCCAGTAATTGGTGAGCTGGCCGTTGTGGACCACCGAGATGTCGCGGAACGGATAGGCCCAGTATGGGTGCGCCGAGCGGATATCCACATCCGACTCGGTCGCCATCCGGGTGTGGCCGATCGCGTGCGTGCCGGTAAATCCCTTGAGCTTGTACTGGTCCGCCACGCGGTTGGCGTCGCCGAGGTCCTTGATCAGCTCGAGGCCGTCGCCGATCGACAGGACCTCGACGCCTTCGATGTCCTCGAGGTAGTCGGCGAAGCCGCGCAGGTCGCCGTCGAACTCGAGACGGTAGCGCAGCGCGTACTCGGTCGCCTGCTCGGCGTCGACGATCCTGCCGCCCAGCGATTCGATGCGCGCGTCGACCTCGGCGCGGCGTTCGCGCATCTGACGCCGGATGTCGAATCCCTTGGCCAGGTCCTCCTGCTCGGCGACCTTGAACCGCATCACCAGCTCGCCCTCCCGGGGCACGCCGTAGACGGCGAAGCCGGCCGAGTCGGGACCGCGGTGCTTCATCGACTGCAGCATCGAGGTCATCTCGCTGCCGATGTCGGCGGCCCCGCCCCGGTGGATGAGTCCGGCTATGCCACACATGTTGGTCGCGCTCCGTGGTTTGGCGGCGCCGCGGCTCCGCGCTTACGGCAGACAGTCGAGATAGGTCTCCATATCCCATTCGGTGACGGTGGCGAGGAACTTGTCCCACTCGTCGTTCTTGTAGTGCATGAACACGTCGTACATTTCGCCCGGCAGCGCCGATTTCGCGACCTCGTCCTGGTCGAAGGCTTCGATCCCTTCGCCCAGCGACATCGGCAGCTTGACGTACTTGTCCTTCATCTCGTCGAGGTGGTCGTAAATGTTGCGCTGCTCGGGCGGGCCGGGGTCGAGTTCGCGCTTGATGCCGTCGTCCATCGCCTTGAGCAGACCGGCGGCGAGCAGATACGGGTTGCACGCCGAATCGACCGCCTTGTACTCGAACCGCCCGGGGGCCGAATTTCGCACCCCGGCGGTGCGGTTCTGGTAGCCCCAGTTGGCGTAGTACGGCGCCCAGTAGCCGAAGTCCAACAGGCGCCGGTACGAGTTGACGTTCTGACAGCCGAGCACGGTAAGGCCGCGCAGGTGCTCGATCAGCCCGCCCATCGCGTAGAGGCCTATCTTGCCCGGCTGCCTGGGGTTGTCGGTGTCGGGCATGAAGGTGTTTTCGCCGCCCCTGAGCAGCGAGAACATGTGCTCCATTCCCGGCAGCGGCTCGTTGCCCAGCGGCGTCGCCTCCTCCTCGCCGCCGCGCCACAGCGAGACGTTGGTGTGGCACGCCGACGCGGACAGGTGCATGAACGGCTTGGGCATGAAACACGCGATGATGTTGTGCTCGCGCGCGACTTGCGCGCAGATCTGGCGGTAGGTGGTGAGCCGGTCGGCGTTGCGCAGCACCTCGTCGTAGGTCCAGTTGAGCTCGAGCTGGCCGGGGGCGTCCTCGTGGTCGCCCTGGATGATGTCGAGGCCCATCCGGCGGGCGTAATCGATGGTCTGCAGGTAGACCGGGCGCAGCGATTCGAACTGATCGATGTGGTAGCAGTACGGCTTCGAGTAGCCGCCGGCGGGCTTGCCGGCCTCGTCGCGCTTGAGCCACATCATCTCGGGCTCGGTGCCGGCGCGCAGATGAAGCCCGTCGTGCGCCTGCTTGAACTCCTCGTGGATGCGGCGCAGATTGCCGCGGCAATCGGCGGTGAAATACGCGCCCGCGTTCTCCTCGTGCTCGCGGCCGCGGAACAGGGTGCAGAACACGCGGCCGACGCGCTTGTCCCACGGCAGCTGAACGAACGTCTCGGGCTCGGGGATTCCCACCAGCTCCCATGCCTCGGGGCCATAGCCGATGTAGCGGCCGCCGCGGTCGATGAACAGGTTCGCGACCGAGCCGTAGACCAGCTGGAAGCCGCGCTCGGCGAAGGCCTCCCAGTGATCGGCGGGCGCTCCCTTGCCCATGATGCGGCCGGTCACCGAGATGAACTGATAGTAGATGTAGTCGATTCCCAGCTCGTCGATCTTGGACCGGACCTGCCTGACCAGCTCGTCGCGGCCTTCCTGATCCACGAATGCTTCAACCTCCATCATTACCGTCCTCCCTGGTCGTTACGCGTTATACCAGCGAGCGCATGTTCTGATACATGTGCTCGCTGGCAAGCGCGCCGTATTGATCGCAACAAGAGGGGCGCCGCGCCCCCTGGCGCGATAGCCAAGGGGCCGGATGGCCCCGCCCGGCGCCTGAGGGAACATTAGGCTGAGCCCATTCATGGGCGCGCCGGTATTAGTTGTCGCTTGCCCGCCACGGCGCGCCTAGCTCCACGGGAACGGGCTGCTGGAAACCGGATGCAGCCTGCCCTCGGCGTAGCGCGAAAAGCGGAAGGGTTCGAGAAGCCGGCTCTTTTCGCCCATGATTTCCTGCGCCACCAGCTTGCCCACCCCGATCATCTTGTAGCCGTGGTTCGAATCGGCGATCACGTGGCAGTTCTGGTGAAAGGTATCGATCACCGGGAAGCTGTCGGGGGTGAAGCAGCCGAGGCCCCCCGACGGCTCCTTCTTCCACTTGCCGATCTGGCCCGAGAAACGCTCCTGGCAGAACGCCAGGCCCGAGCACCACATGTGGGCGAAGTCGTCGTCGACGATGAACTCGGGCGACTCGGGTCCGTAAGGATCGACCGCGACCGCGTCGGCGGGCTTGTCGACCTTGTACGGCATGGCGCCGCCCTGGACGCCGCCGAAGTTGGTGTCGGGCTTGTAGTAGATGCCCCACATCGCGTCGGTGATCAGCGAGCCGTCGACGTCCGAGTACAAGGGCGCGTCGGTATCGACGTGGATCACCGGCGCCGACTTGCCGTCGTTGGTCTTCTGCAGGTCGGGATCGACACCGAGCGTGCCCTCTTCGAGGCACCAGTAGCGCCACATGTCGACGCCCTCGCGCGATGCGCCGTCGCGCCCCTTGATGGTGACCTTCTCGGGCAACTCGAGCATCCGCCACAGCGCGTGGATCCACGGGCCGACCCCGACGACCACGGTGTCGCAGGCGATCGCGCCGCGGTCGGTCTCGACCGCCGCCACCGCGCCGCCCTCGATGGTGAAGCCGGTGACCGTGACCCCGGTGAGGATGCGCACGCCCTCGGCTTCGGCCTTGGTCGCGAGCCCGTACATCGACGCCGTGTTGTTGGCGTAGCCCCCCTTCTTCTCGTGCAACACCGAGGTGACGCCCTCGGCCCGCCAGTCGTCGAACAGACCCTTCATGTATGCCTTGCAGTCGGCCGCGCCCTCGACGAACACCGAGTCGTAGCCGATCGCCCGCTGCTGCTCGTAAACCTCGGCCACGTCGGCGTTCATCGCTTCGGGGCTGATCTGCATGTAGCCCACGGGGTGGTAGCTGTAAGCCTTCGGGTCGCTCTCCCACACCGCGACGCTCTCGGCCATCAGCTCGCGCATCGCCGGCTGGAAGTAGTTGTTGCGCACCACGCCGCAGGCGATGCCGCTGGCGCCGGCGGCGATGCCGGTCTTGTCGATGACCAGGATATCGCCGCCGCCGCCGCGGCCGCGCGCCTTGAGCGCCAGCGCCAGGTGATACGCGGTCGACAGCCCGTGCACCCCGGCGCCGATGATCACGTGCTTTGCGTGCTGGGGGATGGCCACGATCCCCGCCCCTCTCCGATTGAAGCGATCCTCGCCCGCCGCCCGATCGGCGTTTCACTGGCCTCGCATTGGTACCGGTTCACGCCGGACTTGACGAATCGCCGTTTTGGACTGACCATATGCGGACCAATTACGGACCGGTTCGACCAATTGTGTCTCATTCAAAGCGGCAAAGCAGCACCGTGTCAAGAGCCAGCCGCGCCCGACCATCGCCGACGCCGGCGGCAACGCCGGTCACGGCGGAGACGATCGCGTTTCCGGCGGTGCGGGGCGCCGCGGGCGTTGCCGCCTACCTGCGCGGGGCGATCGTCGACGGCGTCTATCTCTATGGCCAGAGGCTGCCGGCCGAGCGCCGGCTCGCGGCGAGTCTGGGAACCTCGCGCGCGACGGTCCGCGAGGCCTTGCACATCCTCGAACAGAATCACTTCATCACCCGGCGCGCCGGCAGCGGCACGTTCGTCAGCCACCGGGCCGAGGCGGCCGGGGAAGACGTGGCCGAGATCACCAGCCCACTCGAGCTCATCGAAGTGCGGCTCGCGGTCGAGCCGACGATGGCGCGGCTGGCGACGGTCAACGCCACGCCGAGGGATATCGGGAGCATGGCCGAGGCGCTCGCGCGGCTCGAGGCGTCGGGCGACGATGGCGACCACTTCACCAGGTGGGACCAACGGTTCCACCAGACGCTCGCCGACGCCACGCGCAATCCTCTGATATCGTCGATCTACCGTCACATCAACCACGTGCGCGGCCATGACCAGTGGCTCGCCGTGAAGGACAAGATCCTGACCGGCGACCGCATCGTCGGCTACAACCGCCAGCACCGCGCGCTGTTCGACGCCGTGCGCCGCCGGGATGCGGAGGCGGCGGTGGCCGTGATCACCGATCATCTCCACGCCGCCCGCCGCGACCTGCTCGCCGGCTAGCGTCCCCGTCGCGGGAGGGCGTGGCGCCTGACGCGCGAGCGGTGATATCCGGCTCGGCGCGCGCCGGTGGCTCGGTCTTCGGGAACAGTTGGGCGTATGCGAGCCCCAAGCAGCGAGAAAAGGTTAAAACGGGTCAGACCCCTTTTCACGGCGCCATGCTTTTGATTGCGGGGTGATTCAGGTCGACGGCGAGAGCGCGACGAGCCGACCCATCGATGCGCACCGGCCGCTCGCGGCCGATTCGACGCGCCGGGATGACGCCGGCGCAACTATCCACGAAACCTGTGGATAACTCTGTCGAAAACCGCAGGAAAACATTCGCGATGGCGCGTCAACGCTGGTGACGGACATGATTGCCCAAAAAATGGGCAGTTTTGTCATTCCATTGATTCAAAAAGATAATTTGAAAGTCAATGAAGAGAGTCGCCGCCGGGGGTGATCGCGCCCGGTACGCGGCCGCGAATCTCAGAGTGCTGTGCACAATCTACGCTGCACGCGCGAACAGCGGCGGCGGTTGAGAGATTGGTTAAAGAAACCTTAACACCGCTCAGCCCCGCGCTCGATCTCGACACCGACGCTCGCCGCCTCGCGAATGGCGTCGAGCTTCTCGACGCGCACCCGCACCGCAGCAACGCGCGCGTCGGCCATGCAGAAGTCGCCGATGCGCTCGGCGAGCGTCTCGACCAGGTTGACGTGGCCGCGGGCGACGATCGCCTTCACCCCGGCGACGATGTCGTCGTAGGAGACGACATTGGCGATCTTGTCGTCGATCGGCCCGTCGTCGCGCACGGCGAGCTCGA
>JACZUY010000075.1 GCA_022572945.1 Pseudomonadota bacterium | reverse complement strand
CGAAGACCGCGGCGGCGGCAATCACCGCGGCGTCGGCGATGCGACCGCCGGGCGCGTGGACGTCCGGCCGCTCCGACCGCCGCCGCTCTGTCGGCGCCACCGGCACGAATCGCGCGAACCTGTGGCCGAGCACGACAAAGACGGCGCACAGCACGATCTGCACGAGCGCCAGCATCACCGCCCGCGTGACGTCGAAGTCGAGCCTCAGCGCCTGGTAGATCGCGACCTCGATAATCGTCGCCGACGGGCCGCCGCCGAGCGTGAGGACCACCGTGAAGCTGGTGAAGCAGAGCATGAACACCAGCCCCGCCACCCCCGGGATCGCGTGGCGCAGCATCGGCCATTCGATAAGCCTGAAGATTTGTCCCGAGCTCATCCCGAGCTGGCTCGCCAGCCGCCAGGTCTCGCCCGGAATCGCCTGCCATGTGTAAAGCAGCAGCCGCGTCGCCAGCGCCATGTTGAAGAACACGTGGGCGATGAGGATTCCGGAAAGGCCGTAAAGGTATTGGCCGGTCGGCAGGCCAAGCGCGGCGAGGCTCCGATTGACCAACCCGTTCTGGCCGTAAACCGCGACGATGCCGAGAACGGCGACGAGCACCGGAATGACGAGCGGCATGCCGAACAGACGCAACAGCGCCTCGCGGCCGGGGAAGGCGGCGCGGCGAGCCAACGCGCGCGCCACCGGAACCGCGAGCCCGACCGCAAGCACCGCCGACAGCGACGCCTGCCACACGGTAAACAGCACCACGCGGCCGAGGTAAGCGTCGCGCCACATGGCGGCGTCGGCCGCCGGCGCCGCCGCGTGCACGAGCGCGACCAGGGCCGCGCCGACGACGAGGGCGAGCACCCCGAGGGTGGCAAATCCCGGCAGCAACGCCGGGGCGAGCGTGGACATCAGCGGCTCATCGCCTCGAGCCAATCGTCGATCCAGCGTTTGCGGTTGGCGGCGACCTCGTCGGGCGTGAACGAAAGCGCCCTCGCGGGCTTTGGCAGCGCGGCGAACGCCGGCGGCAGCCCCTCGCCGAGCTCGATCACCGGATACATCCAGTTGCCGGTGGGGATGGCGTCCTGAAATCCGGGCGAGACGACGAATTGGAGGAATCGCCGGGCGAGCTCGGGCTGTTTCGCGGTCTTCACCGCCGCCGCGACCTCGACCTGCTGGTAGTGCCCTTCGGCGAACATGGCGGCGGCGAAGCGATCGTCCTTTTCGGCGATGATGTGGTAGGCGGGCGACGTGGTGTAGCTGAGCACCAGCGGCGCCTCGCCGGCGGTGAACATGCCGTAGGCCTCGCTCCACCCCTTGGTCACGGTGAGGATGCGCCGGTTCAGCTTGGCCCACGCGTCGGCGGCGCCGTCGCCGTAGACCTTTCTCATCCACAACAGAAGGCCGAGACCCGGCGTGCTCGTGCGCGGATCCTGGACAATGATCTTTTCGCCGGGGTCGCCGTTGACCAGCTCGTCGAGACTGCGCGGCGGAGCATCGAGTCGCGTCTTGTCGTAGACGAAGGCGAAGTAGCCGTGGTCGAACGGCACGAACACGTCGTCGTCCCAGACGCTGGGCAGGCTCAGGTGGCCGAGCTCCAGCCCGTGTGGCGCGAGCAGGCCGGTGGCCTTCGCCTCGGTCATCATGTTGGTGTCGAGGCCGAGCACCACGTCGGCCGTGCTGCGTTGCCCCTCGAGCCTCAACCGGCTGAGGATTTCGAGGCCGTCGCCGAGCCCGACGAAGTCGAGGGTGCAGGCGCACTCGGCCTCGAACGCCTTCTTGATCGCCGGGCCCGGCCCCCAGTCCGCGGTGAACGAGCTGTAGGTGTAGACCGTCAACGTCGGCCTTTCGGCCGCGGCCGCGGGGAAGGCGATGGCGGCGAGCAAAACGCCGACCGCGAGAATTCGGGACATTTTTTCCTCCAACCTTGTGAAGGCGGAGGAAAGCAGGCTATTCGCGCTGATCTCAATCCCTCCGCCGGCATTATCCGGATCAGGTTCGACGGGTCAGCGCCGCGCGCGACGCTTCTCAGCCAGTGGCTCCCCGTTGAGTCGGGACCAAGGTAGGGTCGCCGCGACCGATTGGCAAGCCCCCGAATGGCAAACCCCCGAATGGCAAACCATTGTCGGCGCATGTCGGTCGCCGTATTGCCGCTCCGACGGCGTGCGCGGTTTCGGCTCTGCCCGGTGATCTCCGCCGATGGATCCTGCCGCGATGGCGACCCGGACTCACCGATCCATCACACCATGGGGCTAATTGCCGAGCAGGCTGCTAGGGGGTGTGCTCATAAAGGGAGTTTAGGCTTGCCCCGCAGATGTCTGCTCATAGCCAATAGCGGAAGTCGGTCAGATGCCGCAGAGGGAAAATCACCGCCCGAATTACTTCGGCGTTCCGCCCTCACCAACAACCACGAAGGGCGCCCAGAACATTGGGTGCGCGAAGTAGTCCTTCTCCTCATTCGCCATCATCGCCAGCATCGAGCGTCTGTGCGCCTCGGCGCGTCCAATATCGGGGTTGCCCGCCATTTCCTTCAGCATCCCTGTGGTAAGGGCGACAGCAGCCTCGGAGTTCACCGACCAGTGCGAGACCAGGAGCGCCCGGGCGCCTGCGTAGAAGAACGCCTTGGCGAGGCCCGACAGACCCTCGGCGCCCGGAGTGCCGTCGGCGGCGGCGGTGTTGCACGCCGAAAGGATCACCCAGTCGGCGTCGAGGTCGAGGGTGGCGATCTCGCTCGCGGTCAACAGCCCGTCGTCCTCTGCCGTCCCCTTCTCAGGTGGCGTCAGCACCAGCGCCGGCTCGGCCACGCCCTTGAGTTCCCCTGCGACGAGGCCGTGGGTGGCAAAGGCGATGACGCGGTAGTCGGAAAGTTCCATCGAGCGCACCCGCGCTTCGGTGGCCCGCTTCTGCAAGTACACTGTCGATTCATCGACCCCCTGAGCCGCCGCCAGGGCGATGATCTCGTCGGCGGTATCGGGAAGCCGGGGCAACTCCCGCACCGCGTCTACGTCGGCCACCGCGCCGCGCGTGAACAGCGCGGCGACATCGATCCCACGGCCCTTTCCAGGATCGCCCTTGAGGTCGGGGTCGCCGAAGCCGATGAATGGCCGCGACGCCAGCGTGGCCTTGGCGAAGCGACGCAAGGCGCGCAGCGACGACACCGACGGCAATACGGTCATCGCGTACTTCCTCGCCAGCCATTCGACATCGCGGTAGGCCGAGAACTTCCGCACCCGGCCCTCGGGCTTCTCGGTCACGAGCACGCCGAGCGGCAGGCTTTGCAACGCGCCATCGGGCACCACGAACACATGGCGCGCGCCTTCGAGCATGGGCTCGGCGGGGGCAAAGATTTGCTGGTAAAGCGCCACCGCCTCATCGACGTCGAAGCGCCGGATGTCGCCCAAGCTGCCGACCCCGGTCTGGTCGAGCCCGGCGCGGATGAACGTCACCGCGTCTTCAAGCTCCTGCCGGCCGATGTCGAGGCGGTGAAACGCCGCGTCGTCTCGGCGGATGACCCAAAGAAATGTGCTCTGGTCCCAAACGGCGTAGGTGATCAGGGCCTCGGCGGGGCCGAGTAAAGCTTGGGTCTCGGAGAGGGAGAGCGGCCTTGGGCTGGCGAGCTCGGCATAGGCGGGAAACTCCCGGGCGAGCCGCTCGCCGAGCGCGCCGATCCTCTCGTCGAGCGCCGCGAGGTCGTCGCGAAGCTTCGCCTCCGCCTCGGCGTCGCGCTTCCCGGGTGGCTCGCTGACCGCTTGCACCAACCGTGCGTCGAGGCGCTGCCACTGCTCAACCGCGTCCTGGTAGGCCCGGACGGTCCCCGCCAGCGCGTCATCGCCGGTCGCGAAGCGCGCGCCCATGCGGGCGACCGCGCCAGCCGCGCTGGAGGCCTGGGCGAGTTGCCCAACATCGAAGGCTTCCGCAAGCAATTCAGTGCGCCGCTTGGGCTCCCGTTCGATGATGGTCCTGGCGATGTCGACGTGGCGCAAAAAGATGAAGCGTATGCTTGCCTGCTCCTTGAGCGCGCCGGCGGAGCGCGTCGTGCCCGCCCGTTCGGCGCGGGCCCGGTGGATGGTCGTCGCTCGGCGAATGTGATCCAGAGCCGCCTCGTAGCGGCCCTGCGCACGGTACAGCACGGCGAGGTTGTTGAGGCTCTGGCCTACATCGGGATGGTCCGGCCCGAGCGCCTTATTCCTGATCGCCAGGGAGCGCTCGTAAAGCGGCTCCGCCGCCTCGTAGCGGCCCTGCGCGTAGTACAGCCCGGCGAGGTTGTTGAGCGCGGTCGCGACCCTCGGGTGGTCGGGGCCGAGCGCCTTCTCGCGGATCGCCAGCGAGCGTTTGTAAAGCGGCTCCGCCGCGTCGTAGCGGCCCTGGGCGTCGTACAGACCGGCGAGGTTGTTGAGGCTCGTGGCGACATCGGGATGGTCCGGCCCGAGCGCCTTCTCCCAGACTGCCAGCGCCCGCTTGTGGAGCGGCTCCGCCGCCTCGTAGCGGCCCTGGGCCGTGTACAGCAAGGCGAGGTTGTTGAGGCTCGTGGCCACCTTGGGATGGTCCGGCCCGAGCGCCGTCTCCCGGACTGCCAGCGCCCGTTTGTGGAGCGGCTCCGCCGCCTCGTAGCGGCCCTGGTTTTTGTACAGCACGGCGAGATTGTCGAGGCTCAGGGCGGTATCTGGATGGTTCGGTCCGAGCGCCATTTCATTGATCGCCAGCGCCCGCTTGTAGAGCGGCTCCGCCGCCTCGTAGCGGCCTTGATCCTCGTATAGCAGGGCGAGGTTGTTGAGGCCCAGGGCGACATCGGGATGTTCCGGGCCAAGCGCATCCTCCTTGATCGCCAGGGCCCGCTTGAGGAGCGGCTCGGCCGCCTCGTAGCGGCCCTGCGCGTCGTACAGCGCGGCGAGGTTGTTGAGGCTCGTGGCCACCGAGGGATGGTCCGGCCCGAGCGCCTTCTCCTTGATCGCCAGCGCCCGCTTGTGGAGCGGCTCTGCCGCCTCGTAGCGGCCCTGGCTTTCGTACAGCACGGCGAGGTTGTTGAGGCTCTGGGCGACATCGGGATGGTCCGGCCCGAGAACCTTCTCCCGGATCGCCAGGGAGCGCTCGTAAAGCGGCTCCGCCGCCTCGTAGCGGCCCTGCGCGTAGTACAGCGCGGCGAGATTATTGAGGTCGGTGGCGACGTCCGGATGCTCCGGCCCGAGAACCTTCTCCCGGATCGCCAGGGAGCGCTCGTAAAGCGGCTCCGCCGCCTCGTAGCGGCCCTGGCGTTTGTACAGGGCGGCAAGGTTATTGAGGCTCGTGGCGACATCGGGATGGTCCGGCCCGAGCGCCTTCTCCCGGATCGCCAGCGCCCGCTTGTAGAGCGGCTCCGCCGCCTCGTAGCGGCCCTGCGCGACGTACACCTGCGCGAGGTTGTTTAGGCTCTGGGCGACATCGGGATGGTCTGGCCCGAGAACCTTCTCCTGGACTGCCAGCGAGCGCTTAAAGAGCGGCTCCGCCGCCTCGTAGCGGCCCTGGCTTTCGTACAGCAGGGCGAGGAGGTTGAGAAAAATAGCCGTAGTCTCATGGTCGGGGCCGTACTCCCGCTCGCTGAGTTCGAGCGCCTTACGCCAATGCGGAATGGCCTGCTCATACCGGCCGGCCTCTCTGAGGGCCTCACCCTGGTGGAAGGCATCCATCACCGCCTCGGACTGGGCGTGCAGGCTCGCGGGCCACAGCCACAGGATGGCAAATACGAGTGCAAACGCACAGCGGATTGACATTTCCAGCTTTACCCTCGCCGCTGGAGGCCAAGCATGAATGCTCAAGATGGTCAGGCTATCGCGCGAGCGCGACAGCTACAACGTTGCTGGACAATAGCCTGCCCGGCGGTCTCCCCTGTGCGCCGAGCTAACCCTGATTATCGGTACACCTCGTTTGTGGCGCTAGCTCTCCCTCCCGATGTCAAACAGAGGCGGACCTGATCGCGCGCGATGTCGGCTTTGGGTCAAAAGCGGACTTCGGGAAGCAAGCCCAAATCCCAACCGCAACACCCTTTATGAGTACACGCCCTAGGGGGTCTCGACATCCAGCGCCACGTCCATTGCCGGCGCGCTATGGGTGATCCACCCGACCGAGATCAGGTCGACGCCAGTGGCGGCGATCGCGGCCGCGCTCGACGCGGTGACCGTGCCCGACGCCTCGGTGATCACGCGACCCTTGGCCAGCGCCACGGCCTCGGCCAGCGTATCGAGCGGCATGTTATCGAGGAGAACCGCATCGACATTGGCGTCGAGCGCCTCGCCGAGGTCGGCCAGCGTATCCACCTCCACCTCGATCTTGACCAGATGGCCGATGCCGTCGCGCGCCCGCGCGACGGCCGGGCCGATGCCGCCGGCGAGGGCGCGGTGATTGTCCTTGATCAAGACGGCGTCGTCGAGGCCGAAGCGGTGGTTCGCGCCGCCGCCGACCCGCACCGCGTATTTCTCGAGCGCGCGCAATCCCGGCGTCGTCTTGCGCGTGCAAACGATGCGTGCCGGATGACCGGCCACCGCGGCGACCACGTCGCGGGTGGCGCTGGCGATACCGGAAAGATGGCCGAGAAAATTCAGCGCGCAGCGCTCGGCCGTGAGGATCGGCCGGGCCGGCCCTTCGACGGTTGCGAGCACGTCGCCCGCCGCCACGTCGCGGCCGTCTCCGGCAACCGTGTCGATGGCGATGGCGCCGTCGAGCATGCGAAAGACGGTGGCGGCCACGGGCAGGCCGGCGATCCGGCCATTGGTTCGCGCGACCAGGCGCGCGACCAGGCGCGCGGTGGCTGGAACCACGAGGTCGGTGGTCAGATCGCCGCCGCGGCCGAGATCCTCCTCGAGCGCGCGCCTCGCGATCGCCTCGTAGAGAATCGGGCTGAGCGGCGCGGGCGCGGTCATCTGGCGGCGGCGCGGAATGGGTCGATGCGATTACGCTCGGGCTCTGCGGTTTAGTTCGAGCATGCGCTCGACCGAGCGCCGGGCCGGCGCGACAATATCGGCGTCGATGGTGATCGCGTGGGTCAAGGTTTGCAACGACGCCAATATCTTCGGCAGGGTGATGCGTTTCATGTGCGGGCAGAGATTGCAGGGCCGCACGAAATCGACCTCCGGAAATTCGACGGCGACATTGTCGCTCATCGAGCATTCGGTGATCATCACCACCCGCGCCGGCCGCTTGTCACCGACATATCCGATCATCGCCGAGGTCGAGCCGACGAAATCGGCTTCCTCGATGACGTCGGGCGGGCATTCGGGGTGAGCCAGAATAACGATATCGCTGTGGCCCTGGCGAAGTTCACGCAGTTCGGCGGCGGTAAATCTCTCGTGCACCTCGCAGCGGCCCTTCCACGAGACGATCGAAACATCGGTCTGGCCGGCCACGTAATGGGCGAGAAATTCGTCGGGCAAGAAAATGACCCGCTCAACGCCCAGCGATTCGACCACCTCGACGGCGTTCGACGAGGTGCAGCAGATGTCGGTCTCGGCCTTGACCTCGGCCGAGGTGTTGACGTAGCTGACCACGGGCGTGCCGGGATAGCGTTCGCGCAGCAGGCGAACGTCGGCCCCCGTGATCGACGCCGCCAACGAGCAGCCGGCCTCGAGGTCGGAGATAAGCACGGTCTTCTCGGGGTTGAGAAGTTTGGCCGTCTCGGCCATGAAATGAACGCCGCACAGGACGATGATGTCGGCGTCGCTTTCCATGGCCTGGCGGGCGAGGCCAAGAGAATCGCCGACGAAATCGGTGACGCAGTGAAAGATTTCCGGGGTCTGGTAATTGTGCGCCAGGATGACCGCGTTTCGCTCTCGCTTGAGCGCGTTGATCGCGGCGATATAGGGCGCATGAACCGGCCATTCGATTTCCGGAATCACCCGGGCGACGCGCTCGTAATACGCGGCGGTGTCGCGCGCGACCGCGGCCGTATAGGGAAGATCGGCTTGCGGCTCGATCGCGGCTTCATGCGGGGTCATGGACATATCCGTTATCCTCAATCTAAGTATACTCAATCTAGTATATAGGAGGCAAATCAGCGAAGCGTACCCCTTGGGTGACCACAATTTCGATGAGGCGCTACCCGCCTCGTAACCAAAATCTCTGTGCTTGTCGCTGTGTATTTGTCCCTCCGTGGTTTCAACTGACTGCTACTGCGCCAGGAACTCGTGTGCCGCGTCGAGGGCGTCCGCGTGGTGTTGGCCGATGAGCGCGAGCGCGCGGTCGACGAGCGCGGCGTCACCGGCGAACTTGCCCGCCTGCACGCTCATGCGCAGCAACTGGAAATCCGCCGGCAGGCGTTCGATGAGGCCGCGCAGCACGGTGGCCTCCTCGTCCCAGCGCTCGGCGCGGTGCAGCGTCACCACGAGGCCGATCATCGAGTTGACGCTGTCGGGGTCGATCTCGAGCGCCGCGCGGAACATGCCCGCCGAAGCGTCGTAACGCTCGGCGCTCCCCAGCGCCTGCCCGGCGAGGTCGATGAGCTGGCGGTTGCCCGTCGCGCGGCACACATCGGCGAGAGCATTGAGCGCGACCGCATCGAGGCTTTCGATGCAGTCGCGGTAGGCGCGCCCCAGCACCGCGCTCTCGGCCTCGCGGCCGGGGCCGCTCGCGGCTTCGAGATCGGCGAGCCTGGACGCCGGTATGGCGTCGTTGCGGCCTTCGCCGCCGGCCGCGACGATGCCCACCAGCCGGCCGTTTTCGTCGACCAGCGCGCCGCCCGAGTTGCCCGGCTCGCTGCGCGCCGTGTGGTGCAGCCGCGCCAGCGGCTTGCCCTCGGCGGGCGCCGCGAGCAGGTGACCAGGGGCGTAGACGCGGACGCGTCCCGAGGCGTCGTCGGCGCCGATGGCGTAGAGCAGGCCTTCGCCGGCCTCGCCCCTGGCGAGCGGCCCGCCCTCGAGGCCCGGGACCCGCACCAGCACGAGATCGCCGGCGAACGCGCTCGCCACCACCGCGCCGACGAGCCGGCCCCCATCCGGGGTCGTCACCTCGACGCGGGTCTCGTCGGCGACGACGTGTCGGTTGGTGACCAGCAGCTCGGGCGCGATCAGCGTCGCACTCGCCAGCGGGTCGAACGGCGTCGAGATCGCGAACACCGAGCCTTGCGCCGCGCATACCGGCGCCGGCGCCGCGCACGGCTCCTGCGCCCGGGCCGTCAATGACGCCAGGGCGAGCCACGAAAGCGCCGCGAGGCCCGAAAGGCGGAAAACCGGAACCGCGAGTTTGATCGACATTCGTGTCGGCTACTTGGTTCGCGTCAACGCCCGCAGGGGGTCGGCTCGGCATACCATTTTTCGTGATCGAGCGGGCCGCTTATATGGCAATTTATATGGCAATTCAAAGCGAATGTATCGGTCCTCATCCTTCGACCTCTCGACCGCCGAGCCGTGCGCGCGGCGATCGTCGGCGGCGCGATCGGCGGCATGCGCCGCACGCCGCCGCCCCTGGGCGCGGTTTGATCGAGCGGCGGCCCTATTCGCCGGCGGCCGCGGCGGCAATGCTGTCGAAGATCGCGTCGAGCTCGTTCGCCATCTCGTCGAGCCCGGCGGCGCCGTAGGGCCCGAACACGGCGGACGGGACGCGATAGCTCAGCGTCGCGGTGCCGTCGGCGTTCGCGGTGACGTAGAACCTGAGCGGCGCCTCGATGCCCGCCGGCACGCTGGCCTCGAGCATGCGCACGGCGAAGTCGTTGCGAAACACGCCGACCACCAGGTTGCCCGCAATGGCGACGCCGCGCCGCGCCGCGCCCGCGCTCGCCGAGGCGCGGCTCACCGCGAACATCTTGTTCGCCTTGATCGCCGCGTCCAGGCGCTTGGCCAGCGCGTCGAACGCGTGCGGCGTGTCGATCACCCGCACGCCGTCGTACGGAAAGTCCTTGGCTTCGAACCCCCAGCCCGGCGCGGGCGTCGCGGCGAGCCACAGCGCAAGGGCGAACGTCACCAGCGATCGCATCGTCGCCTCCCTCTCTCCCGGTGTCGCGCGCGCAGTCTACGCCACGCCGCCGGCGCGAAAAACGGCTATTTGGTGTGGACGAAATGCACCTTGTGGCCGAGGCGAATCGTCGGGCGCACGGGAGGGTCGGTCTGCGAAACGTAGAACGTGCCGTCGAACGGCCGCGTCTCGTTGGGCGCGACGCGGACCACCGGCGAGATGGTCGCCTCGAACGCCACCTTGCAGTCGGAGAAATCCGGGCCGTCCCGCGTGCGGCAGCTATAGACGGTAACGCCGAGGTCGATCGCCGTCACGGTGCGCGACGACCGGTTCGTCAGCTCGCCGGTTACCTTCACCGGCGTCACCCTCGACACCCGTCTGGTCAGCTTGCGCTTCTCGATTTTCAGATTGGCGATCTCGATATCGGGACGCGAAAGGTAGTACGAGTACGGCGAATCCGGCCGCGTCACCCACGCCGCGTTGACGCCGAACGCCAGGGTGACGACGACGAAGCCCCACACGACCTTGGGCACCCGGCGGAAGCGGTCCGCGAGTCTGTGCTGCAATTCCATGCGCCGAGGATAGACCGCGGTTCCTTAACCAAGTGCGAATCCCGGGCGCCGACCTCGCCGGCGGTGCCCTAATACCGGTCGATGACGGGGACGCCGAGGGTGGCGAAGTCGTCCATCGACGCGAGCACGTCGCCGGTCTCCTCGAGCGCCAGCGTGCGGCTGACCAGCGCGCCGGGGTCGAGCTTGCCCGCCTCGATCATGCCGAGCATCGAGGCGTAGCGCGGCACCTGCATGCCGTGCGAGCCGGTGATGACCAGCTCCCTG
>JACZUY010000238.1 GCA_022572945.1 Pseudomonadota bacterium | reverse complement strand
CGGCTTGAGCGGCGCCTCGGCGTTGTAATCGAGGTAGACCGCGGGCAGGGTCACCGGACGACCCGTAGCTCCGCAATCTTCTCGCGCGCTGCCTCGGTGTCGAACAGCCCGCTCGTGCCGAGCACGCGGCGGGTGCAAACGTCCGCGAGCGACACCGGGTGGCCACTCCAGTTGGTCGCCAGGTCGGCCATCGCCATAACCGCGTAGCGGCCTTTGGTGCTGAGATTCACGGCGTGTCTCCTCCCCCAACCTAGAGCATTATTCGTCCACCTTTACTAAAGTCAAAGGTGAACTGCGTTCAATCGCCACGCAGGCCAAATCTTATATCGACCAAAACGTGGCCGCGTAAGCAGCGGCCCGCACTTGCGGGCTGGCGTAATCCGAACGAGTGGAATCGTTCGGACTACGCTCTAGCAGGGTGGCGGCTTGTTCTCGTCGCGGTCGGAGTCAACGCCGTCCGGCGCCGCGCGGGCGGGCCTTTCGAGCTGACTTTCGAGCTCCTTGACACGGGCGGCGAGCCTGTCGACGTGGTCGAGCAGGCCGTCGATCGCCCGGCTGACGGGATCGGGCATGTCGGGGGACGGCGTGCCATAGGCGGCGAACCGTTTCGGCGCGGCCTTGTCCTGGCCGCCGATGACGCGCGCCGGGATGCCGACGACGGTGGCGCCGGGCGCGATGTCCTTCACCGCCACCGCGTTGGCCCCGACCCGCGCGTCGGCGCCCACCGTAATGGGCCCCAGGATCTGCGCGCCCGAGCCGATGATCACGCCGTCGCGGATCGTCGGGTGACGCTTCCGGTCGACCTGGGATTCGGCGTCCACCGCCGGCGCGATGCCGCCCAGCGTAACCCCGTGATAGAGCGTCACGTCGTCGCCGATCTCGGCGGTCTCGCCGATCACCACGCCCATGCCGTGGTCGATGAAGAAGCGCTCGCCGATCTTCACGGCGGGGTGAATCTCGATGCCCGTAGCCCAACGCCCGGCGTGCGAGACGAATCGCCCCGAAAGCTTCCAGCCGCGCTCCCACAGCCAGTGCGAAATGCGGTAGATCTGCAAGGCTTGAAAGCCGGGGTAACAGAGCACGACCTCGATTCGCGAGCGCACAGCGGGATCGCGCTGGAAGACGACATCGATTTCTTCCCTAATCCTCTTGAACATAGTCGTTGCCCACAGCTAGTATGGCGGCCGCTCGGTAGCGGTCCCTTTACCGAACGCCACGAGAATTGGCCTCGGTGGTCATATATGATTCCCGACTATTCCGGTCAAGTTTAGGTTCCAAGTTTCGCCGTCATGCCGAGGGCATGACCCCAGCTCTGAATTGGGTATTCGCAGCCGAATTCCGAAACCTGTTGTCCGCCTGCATGCGGCGCCTGAACCAGCGAGTCGATAGAGCGCGATGCCCGAAGTGATCATCAACGGCCCCGAAGGCCGGCTCGAAGGACGGTATCGGCCGAGCAAGAACGCGGGCGCCCCGATCGCACTCATTCTCCATCCGCACCCGCAGCATGGCGGGACGATGAACAACAAGATCGTCTACGCCCTTTACCAGGCATTCACCCGCCGGGACTTCTCGGTGCTGCGCATCAACTTCCGCGGCGTCGGCCGCAGTCAGGGCGCGTTCGACAACGGCCTGGGCGAGCTCAGCGACGCGGCGTCGGCGCTGGATTGGTTGCAGAACATCAACAAGGACCCCTCGGGTTGCTGGATCGGGGGCTTCTCGTTCGGCGCGTGGATCGCGATGCAGGTGCTCATGCGGCGTCCCGAGATCGCCGGCTTCATCGCCGTCGCGCCGCCCGCCAATATGTACGACTTCACGTTTCTCGCGCCGTGCCCGTCCTCGGGCCTGGTCGTCCACGGAAACGAGGACAAGCTGGTGCCCGAACCCTCGGTCGCCGAGCTCACGGAAAAGCTTACCAGCCAACGAAACATCACCATCGATTACCGGGTCATCGCCGGCGCCGACCACTTCTTTCACAACCACATCGGCACGTTCAACAAGCACATCGACGACTACCTTTCGAAGCACGTGGGAGGCGGCTCGTCTTCGTGAGTCAGGGCCCTCGGGCGCCGGCATCGCCAATCGTGGCGTGGCAGTGCAGCGCGCCACCGGGGAGCGGCCGCGGGGCGCCGGTGGTTTCGGGCAACGTTAGCGCGTAGCGCCTGAGCGCGCGGACCGCGAGGTAGGCGAACGCCTCGGCCTCGAGCGCGTCGCCGTTCCAGCCGACCGCCTCCACCGCCTCGACCGGCACGCCGAGAAGCCGCCGCAAACGCTCCATCAGCACCGGATTGCGGCGGCCGCCGCCGGTGACCAGCCAACGCGTCGGCGGCGCCGGCAGGTGCGTCAGGGCATGGCCCACCGCCCCGGCGGTGAAGGCGGCGAGCGTCGCCGCGCCGTCGCCGGCCGACAGCCCGTCGGCGGCGCCGGCGAATTCGTCGCGGTCGAGCGACTTGGGCGGCGGCCGGCGAAAGTAAGCGTGTTGCAGAAGCGATTTCACCCGGCCGTCGTCGACCCTGCCCGCGCGCGCGAGCGCGCCCTCGGCGTCGATGTCGCCGACGCCGTGACGGCGCGCCCAGTCGTCGAGCAGCGCGCAGCCGGGGCCGGTGTCGAACGCGCGGATCGCGCCGTCGTCGCCGAGCCACGTGACATTGGCGACGCCGCCGAGGTTGAGCACCGCGACAGGCCGCGCGAGCGGCGCGGCGCGCGCGG
>JACZUY010000074.1 GCA_022572945.1 Pseudomonadota bacterium | reverse complement strand
GAAGCGGCATGTGCGGACGCCGGCGCTTGCTCGGGGAGGGCCTGGTGAGCAGCGACGAGACGTACGACGACACCAGCCGCCATTACGACCGCACGCGCGTCGCGGTGGGTGTCGAGATCGGCCAGATCACCTTCCTCTTTGCCACCCTCGGCTGACGCCCCGATTACGAAGCATCCGTTGCGCCGCCGCCACGCCCGCAGCGCGAGACGCGTGTGGATGCGCGAGAACCGCGCGGAGCCGGCGCCAACGCAAGTTCATGCAAAAACTTGATTAGATCGAACGTTTGATCTATTTAAGGGACATGAACCCGGTTGCGGAGAAGATGGCCCGGCGGGCGGCCGCCACCACGGGTGACGTTGCTGGGTGACGTTGCTGCCGCCGGCGACGTCGTGGCGCGTGACGAGACCGGTCGCGCCGCTGCTCTCGGCGCGGGCGGTAAACACCGCGCGCGGCGCGCGGACGGGGCGGCGAGCCGCGCGCGCATCCTCGAGGCGGCGGGCAAGCTGTTCGCCGACCAGGGCTACGACGCGGTCTCCACCCGCGCGCTCGCCAAGGCGGCGCGGGTCAACCTCTCGGCGATCGGCTACCACTTCGGCGGCAAGGCGGGGCTCTACCAGGAGGTGCTGCGGCAACTGATCGTCGATTCCGAGCCCATCATGGGACCGGCGGCCGAAGGCTTGCGAATGGGCGTCGCCGGGGCGCGCGGCGACAAGGCGAAGCTCGCCGAGGTGATGGCCGGGTTCATCCGCCACCTACTCGGCGCGGTGCTGCGCGACGATCGCATGCGTTGGCCGATGGCGCTGATGCTGCGCGAGTTCAACCAGCCGTCGCCGTGGTTCCCGATGCTTCTGGAACAGCGCATCCACCCCTTGCACAACGCGGTCGCCGGACTGGTCGGCGCGGCGACGGGCCGTCGCCCGGACGATGCCGAGACCCGGCTCCTGACCGCCGTGCTGATTGGCCAGTGCATGGTGCTGGGCGCGGCGCGGCGCGTCGTGTGGGCGCGGCTCGGGTGGGACGCCTACACGCCCGAGCGGGTCGAGTTCATCGTCCGCACCTTGACGCCGGCGGTGCTCGCCATGTTCGGTTTGCCGGCGATCGACCCCGACGCCCAGGGAGGGAAGCCATGATCGCGTGGCTCTCAGGGCGGGCCATGAAATGGTTCGTCAAGGCGGCTCTCCCGATCGCGGTGCTCGCCGCCGCGGTGCTCGGCGCCGGCTACCTGCAGGCGACGAAAGAGCCGATCGAGCCCAAGCCGGTGGCGGAGAAGGTATGGACCGTCGCCGCGGCGCCGGTCGTTCTCGCCGACATCCAGCCGGTGATGCGGCTCTACGGCGAGATCGTCGCCGGGCGAGAGGTCGAGCTTCGCCCCCTCGTCGAAGGCCGCGTCGTCGAGGTCGGCGCCGATTTCGTCGACGGCGGCGTGGTCCACGCCGGCGACCTGCTCGTCGCCATCGACCCCTTCGCGTACCGCGCCGACATGTCCGAGTACGAGGCGCGCATCGCCGAGGCCCGCGCCCGGCGCGACGAGATCTACGCCGAGCTCGGCGCGGCGACCGACATGATCGCGCACGACCGCCGCCAGCTCGAGCTTGCCCGCCGCGAGGTCGCGCGCCGCGAACGGCTGCGCCAGTCGCAGGCGGGCTCGGAAAAGGCGCTCGACGACGCCTATCTCACGCTCAGCCAGCGCGAGCAGCAACTGATCGAGCGCCAGCAAACGATCGACCGGCTGGCGGCGCAGGCGGCGCAGCAGAAGGCAGTGATCGAGCGTTGGCAGGTGGCGCTCCGGCGCGCCCGGCGCGATCTCGCGGACACCAGGCTCACCGCGCCGTTCGACGGCTATCTCGTCGATACCGACGCGGCGGTGGGCAAGCGCGTCGGCACCGGCGACCGCATCGCCCGGCTGATCGACGCCGACCGCCTCGAGGCGCACTTCCACGTCAGCGGCGGCGAGTTCGCGCGCGTGCTCGCCGGCGGCGGCTATCGCGGCCGCGCCGTCGAGGTCTCGTGGCGGGTCGGCGGCCAGGTGTTTACCTTCGCGGCGACGCTCGACCGGATCAGAAGCGAGATCGACGCCGAAAGCGGCGGCGTCGACCTCTACGCCCGCATCGAGGGCCAGGGCGCCGACGGGGTGCTGCGTCCCGGCGCCTTCGTCGAGGTGCGGCTCGCCGACCGGACGTACGAGGACGTCGTCCGCCTGCCGCAAAGCGCCCTCCACGATGGCGACACGGTGTACGCGGTGGTCGATGAACGGCTCGAGCCGCGCCAGGTCGAGGTCGTCGTCCGCAGCGGCAATGACATCCTCGTCAGGGGCGACCTCGCCCCCGGCGACATGGTGGTGACCAGCCGGCTGCCCGAGATCGGCCCCGGCATCCGCGTGGCGGTGCGATGAGCCCGATCGGCATATTCACCCGCCACCCGACGGCGGCGAACCTGCTGATGGTGCTGATGGTCATCGCCGGCGTGTTCGCGCTGACGCGCCTCAACACGCAGTTCTTCCCCGATTTCGGCATCGACTGGGTCCAGGTCAGCGTCGAATGGCCGGGGGCGAGCGCCGAGGACGTCGACGAAAACATCGTCCAGGCGATCGAACCCGAGGTGCGATTCCTCGACGGCGTCAAGTTGGTGCGGTCGAGCTCGGTCGAGGGACGGGCGATCGTTGCCATCGAGTTCAAGAGCGGCGCCGACATGCAGGCGGCGTTGGCCGACGTCGAAACCGCTGTCGACCAGGTCACCACCCTGCCCGAGGACAGCGAGCGGCCGGTCATCAAGCGGGTCGTGCGTTACGACAGGATCACACGGATCCTGATCTCCGGGCCCTACTCGGAAACCGCGCTCAAGACCCACGCCAAGCGGATACGCGAGGACCTGCTCGCCCACGGCATCGACAAGATCGACCTCGTCGGCACACGCGACGAGGAGATCTGGGTCGAGGTCGAACCGGCGACGCTGCGCCGGCTCGATCTCACCATCGACGACATCGCCGAGCGCATCGCCGGCGCCTCGCAGGACGTTCCCTCGGGGAACACGCGGGGTGCGGCGGAGCGGCAGATTCGCAGCCTCGGGATGCGCAAGACCGCGCAGGCGCTGGGCGACGTCGAGGTGCGGGCGTTGGCCAACGGCGAGAAAATCTATCTCCGCGATATCGCCCGCGTGAGCGAGCAGTTCGAGGAGCAGGGCGTGACCCTCAGGCGCGACGGCAAGCGCGCGATCGAGCTGTTCGTCCAGCGCTCGCTCACCGCCGACGCGCTCGAGGTCGCCGATATCGTCGATACCCGGCTCGCCGAGCTGCGGCCGGAGTTGCCCGCCGACCTCGTGGTCGAGCAGTACGACGTCGCCGCCGAGCTGATCCGTGGCCGCGTGGACCTGTTGCTGCGCAACGGCCTCGGCGGCCTGGTCCTGGTCGTCACCATCCTGTTCATCTTCCTCAACGCGCGCGTCGCCTTCTGGATCGCGGTCGGCATCCCGGTCGCGTTGATGGCGACCATGGCGGTGATGCTGTGGACCGGGCAATCGATCAACATGATCAGCCTGTTCGGACTGATCATGGCGCTCGGAATCGTCGTCGACGACGCCATTGTCGTCGGCGAGCACGCGGCGACGCGCTTCCGCGCCGGATTGAATGCGTCGGAGGCGGCCGAGGCAGGCGCCCGGCGCATGATGGCGCCGGTGGTATGCTCGTCGCTCACCACGATCGCCGCCTTCGTGCCGCTGCTGATAATCTCCGACGTCATCGGCGACATCATCAAGGCGATCCCCTACGTGATGATCGCGGTCATCGTCGCCAGCCTGGTCGAGTGCTTCCTGGTGCTGCCCGGGCACCTGCGCCACGCGCTCAGCCGCAGCTCAGCCGAGGCGACGGCGGCGCGGCGGTGGTTCCGGCGCAACTTCGACCATTTTCGCGACCACCGCTTCCGGCGCGCGGTCGACCTGTGCGTGCGCTGGCGCTACACCACGCTGGCGAGCGCCGTGGCGGCGCTGATCCTGAGCGTCGGCATGGTTGCCGGCGACCGGGTCGGGTTCAATTTCTTCCCCTCGCCCGAGGGCGACTGGGTCTACGCGAACGTCAAGCTGTTCGCCGGCACCCCGCGGTCGCAGACGGTGGCCATGCTCGATGAGATGGAGCGCGCGATGCGCGACGCCGAGGCGCGTCTCACGGGCGATTCGGGCGGCCTGGTCAAGCTCAGCGTCGCCAGGGTGGGCGCCTCGGCCGGCCGAAGAGCGGCGGCGGCCGCGGTTGGCGACAACGTCGGCGGCATCGTCGTCGAGCTGTTTCCCGCTGACCAGCGCGACATCACCGGGACCGGGTTCATCGACGCCTGGCGCGAGGAAGTAATGCTGTTGCCCGGCGTCGAAACGCTCACCATCGTGCGCGCGCAAGGCGGGCCGCCCGGCCGCGAGATCGATGTTCGCCTGTCGGGCGCCGATGCCGTGAGCCTCAAGGCGGCGGCGAACGAGGTCAGGGCGCTGCTCGCACGCTATCCGGGGGTGAGCGACATCGAGACCGACCTGCCCTACGGCAAGCAGGAAACCGTCCTCGAGGTCAACGCGCGCGGCCGGGCTCTCGGCTTCGACACCGCCTCGGTCGGCCGCCAGGTACGCACCGCCTTCGAGGGTGTCATCGCCAAGCGTTTCCCGCGCGGCGACGAGGAGGTGCTGGTCCGCGTCCTTTACCCGCGCGAGCTGGTCGACGCGGCGGCGCTCGATTCGCTCTACGTGCGCGCGCCCTCGGACGCCGAGGTGGCGCTCAGCGACGTGGTCGACCGGCGCGAGACGCGGGGCTTCGCCATAATCAAGCGCGAGGACGGGGCTCGGCAGGTGGCGGTGACCGCCGAGATAGACAAGGCCGTGACGACCAACAACAAGGTCCTCGCGGGACTGACCGGAAGCGACGGCGACGGGCCTTCTGCGCTGGAGGACATCGCGGCGCGCCATGGAGTCACGTTCGGCTTCGCCGGAAAGAAGAAAGAGCAGGACCAGACCTTCAGCGACATGAAGGACGGCGCGCTGATCGGCCTCGCCGCGATCTACATCATCCTCGCCTGGGTGTTCGCCAGCTACACCCGGCCGCTGGTCGTGATGTCGGTGATCCCGCTCGGCTTCGTCGGCGCCACGCTCGGACACTGGCTGCTTGGCTATGATCTCACGATCCTCAGCCTGGTGGCGCTGATCGGGCTCTCCGGCATCATCGTCAACGACTCGATCATCCTGGTCACCACCATCGACGAGCGGTTGCGCGAGGGACAGGCGGTGCACGAGGCCATCGTCGACGGCGCCTGCGACCGGCTGCGCGCGGTGATCCTCACCTCGGCGACGACCATCGGCGGGCTCACGCCGCTGCTCTTCGAGACCAGCCTGCAGGCGCAGTTCCTGATCCCGATGGCGCTGACCATCGTCTTCGGCCTGATGGTCGCGACTCTCCTGGTGCTCCTGGTCGTGCCCTCGCTGATCGCCGTTCAGGACGACGTCAGGCGCCTTGTCCGCTATCGCCGGCCGGCGGCGGCGGTCGAAGGACGCGCCGCGGAGTAAGCCGGTGCGCTCTCACGCCCGCCAGAACCGGGAGGTAAACAGCACCAGGACGGTGAAGAACTCGAGCCGGCCCAGCAGCATGGCGCCCGACAGCAGCCACTTGGCCTCGTCGGGCAGCGGCGCGAAGGTGCCGGCGGGCCCGATGGTGTCGCCGAGGCCCGGCCCGACGTTGGCGAGCGCCGTCGCCGCGCCCGACATGCTGGTGATGAAGTCGAGCCCGAGCGCCGCGAGCCCCACCGCCACCAGCCCGAAGCTCAGCGCGTAGAGGAGGAAGAAGCTCATCACCGCGTCGGCCACCGGTTCGTCGATGGGCTTGCGGTTGTAGTGCGCCACGAACACGCCGTGCGGCTGCAACAGGCGGCGGATCTGCACCACCAGCATGGCGTAGAGCATCTGAAAGCGGAACACCTTGATGCCGCCGGTGGTCGAGCCCGAGCAGCCGCCGACGACCATCAGGAACAACAGCACGGTGACGGCGAAACCGCCCCACGCGCCGTAGTCGGTGGTCGCGTAACCCGTGCCGGTGATAACCGAGACGGTGTTGAACGCGGCGTGCCTGAACGCCGTCTCGGCCGGCGCATCGCGGAACAGCCACAGCCAGAGCGTGAGCACCAGCACCGCGACGGCGACGATGCTCAGGAACCAACGGACCTGCGCGTCGCGCCACAGCGCGCCGCCGTAGCCGCGGACGAGCTGGAAATACAGAATGAAGGGAATGCCGCCGACGATCATGAAGCCGGTGGCGGTCCATTCGATCGCCGGGCTGTCGAATTGGCCGAGCGAGCCGTCCGTCGTCGAAAATCCGGCGGTGGCGATCGTCGTCATCGCGTGGCAGACGGCTTCGAACACGGTCATCCCCGCGCCCCAGTACGCCGCCGCCGCCGCCGCGGTGAGCGTGACGTAAATGATGGCGATGACCGCGGAGAGCTGCGCCGCGCGCGGCAACACCTTCTCGGACTGGTCCGACGATTCGGCGCGGAACAGCTGCATGCCGCCGATGCCCAGCATCGGCAGTACCGCGATCGCCATGACGATGATGCCGATACCGCCCTGCCATTGCAGGAGCGCGCGCCACAGCAGAATGCCCGGCGGCGCGTCGTCGAGACCGACGATCACCGTCGAGCCCGTCGTCGTCAGCCCGGACATCGATTCGAAGAAGGCGTCGGCGTAGCCGAGGCCGAGCTCGGCGAACGCGAAGGGGAGCGCCGCGAAGCCGGCCATCACCACCCACGCCAGCGTTGTCAGAAGGAAGGTCTGGCGAATGTTGAGCCGCAGGCCGCCGGTGCGGTTCATCAGCACCAGCGTGACGCCGATGAACAGGGTCAGGAGCGCCGAGGCGAGAAACACCCGCCAGTCCGGGTTGCCGACCACCGCGTCGGCCAGCGCCGGGATGAACATGAAGCCCGCCAGCGTTGTCAGCAGGATGCCGACGACGAACAGAACTGGGCGGATGTCGGTCACCTCGGGCGTCCGCTTTGCAAGGGTTAAGCTCTAAGCTTTAAGCCGTGCGCTGTAAGCTGTAAGCCGCAATCGACAAGCGATGAGTTTGGGGGTTGGGCGTCAAGGCTTGGGATTTTAAGCTTAAAGCTTAAAGCTTGGAGCTTAGCGCTTATAGCCTGCGGTCAGCCGATCTGGCGGGTCGTCGGGTTGCCGATCATGGTGAGGAACTCGCGCCGCGTCTTCGGGTCGGAGCGGAACCCGCCGAGCATGCGACTCGTCACCATCAGCGTGCCGGGGCGGTGGACGCCGCGCGTGGTCATGCAATGGTGCTCGGCCTCGATGACGACGGCGACGCCGCGCGGCTCGAGCACCTGCTCGATGGTGTCGGCGATCTGGGCGGTGAGCCTTTCCTGGATTTGCAGGCGCCGGGCGAAGACGTCGACGATGCGCGCCAGCTTGCTGATGCCGACGATGCGCTTGCGCGGAAGATAAGCGACGTGCACCTTGCCGACGATCGGCGCGATGTGGTGCTCGCAGTGCGACGCGAAGCGAATGTCGCGCAGCACCACCATCTCGTCGTAGCCTTCGGTCTCCTCGAACGTGCGCTCGAGCACCGCGACCGGGTCGTGGCCGTAGCCCGAGAAATACTCTTCGAACGCCCGCACGACGCGCGCCGGCGTGCCGGCGACGCCTTCGCGGTCGGGGTCGTCGCCGATCCAGCCGATCAGCGTGCGCACCGCCGCCTCGGCTTCGCCGCGGCTGGTGCGGGTTGGCTCGCCGGCCGGCGGCTCGATCTCGTCGACCAGATTGGCGGGTTTGATTACGCTCACGGGACTTCTCCTCGTACCCACTGTGCCGATGCTCTAGCGTCGCGCGCCGGCGACGCTAATGGATCATCACCTGCTGGTCGGGGCTGTCGAGTGCGAACGCGGGGATCGCCACATCGAACCGCTCGCCGTCCTCGGCCTGCATCTGGTAGCTGCCGACCATGATTCCCGACGCCGTCTCCAGCGGCGTGCCGCTGGTATACTCGAACGCCTCGCGCGGCCGCAACACCGGCTGTTCGCCGACCACGCCGGCGCCCCTGACCTCGTGCACCTTGCCGTTGGCGTCGGTGATGTGCCAGTAGCGGCTGCGAAGCTGCACGGTTTCCGCTCCGGTGTTCTCGATGCAGATATGGTAAGCCCAGACGTAGCGGTTCTCGTCGGGCGACGACTGCTCCTCGAGATACATCGGCGTCACGGTCACCTGGATCGCGCGGGTGGTCTTGCGATAGATCATCGTGGCCCTCGGACCTGCGAGGACGAATCCTCGGGAGCGGCGTAGAATATCGGCCCGGCGGGGCGCGATGTCCAGCGCCATTCCATAGACCGTCGCGATCCCCTTGGGGGCGCCGCCCCGGCGGCGAATCCTACCGCGGCCGTCTGTTCACCGTGTCAGCCGACCGTGCAATCGCCATCGTCGGGCATGCAACCCCTGCGGCGCCGCGTTCCGGCCTGAGCTCCATCCGTGGCGCCCGATCACGCCGGCTGACGGAGATGTGACTTCCTATCGCCGTTCAAGAGATATAAGGAATCGCGCCGATGACACAAACGCCATGTACGATGTTGCTTGGGTTCTGCCTGCTCCTCCTCGCGGCGCCTCTCAACGCACGGCCATCGGCCTCCGGGGCGTTGGCGCCCGAGGCGGTTGAACGGATCGTCCGCGACGTGTTCGAGGGCGACCCCGCCATACGCCGCAGCGCGCTCGAGCGGCTGGAAGCACGCGGCAACCCCGACGTTGCGCCGGCGCTGATCCAGGCGCTTCGTTTCATCGGCGATGACGGCCGGGCCATTGTCGGGACGCTCGAGGCGCTGACCGGCGCACGCCCCGGCGACCGTTGGCACGAGTGGATGTTGTGGCAGGAGGCGCATCCCGAGATCGAGCCGTTCGACGGCTTCGACGCTTTCAAGGCCGATATCATGGCCGCCATCGATCCCGAATTCCGCCTTTTCCTGCGGCGCGGCGTGAAACACGAGATCCGCCTCGAGGAGATCGCCTGGGGCGGAGTCGTCAAGGACGGTATTCCGGCGCTGATCAACCCCACCCACGTCGAGCCGCCGGAGGCCGACTACCTGCTCGACGACGAACTGGTCTTCGGCGTCCAGATCAACGGCGACGCCCGCGCCTACCCGTTTCGCATTCTCGACTGGCACGAGATGTTCAACGACGTGGTCGGCGGGGTGCCCGTGGCGCTGGCGTACTGCACGCTGTGCGGCTCGGGAATCCTTTATGAGACCGAGGTATCCGGCCGCGCCGAGCCCTTGGTTTTCGGTTCGTCAGGCTTCCTCTATCGCTCGAACAAGCTGATGTACGATCGGCAGACCAATTCGTTGTGGAACCAATTCACTGGCCGGCCCGTCGTCGGCCCGCTCACCGGCTCGGGCATCGAGCTCAAGGTGCGGCCGGTCACCATCACCAGCTGGAAGAACTGGCTCAAACGCCACCCCGACACCAAGGTGCTGTCTTTGGATACCGGCTATGATCGCGACTACCGGCCGGGCCGGTCTTACGGGGCGTACTTCGCGAGTCCCGACCTGATGTTCCCCGCCCTGATGGCCGACGCGCAGTTGAAGCCCAAGGACTACGTCTTCGCGCTGCGTGCCGGTGAGCACGACAAGGCGTGGCCGCTCAGCGACTTCGAGGGCGGCAGGGTGATCAACGACGCGGTCGGCGACCTCGACGTGGTGCTCATCGGCGACTCGGCGAGCCGCACGGTCCGCGCCTACGATGCGCGCGGCCGCGACTTTTCGGCCGCCGGTGACGATCTCGAAAGCGTCGTCGCCGGTGGCGAGATCTGGCGGGTCGAGGAAGAAGCGCTTGTCGGCGCGAACGGCGATCGTCTCCCCCGGCTGCCCGGCCATATCGCCTATTGGTTCGCGTGGAGTGGGTTCAAGGCCGGCGCGCCGCTCGCCGGCAATTGACGCCCACTCCGTCGTCGCGACCATTACACCGAGTGCAAAATCGACGCTATCACCGCAGGGTGGTTTACAGAGAACTCGCCGGCGACGCCGATAGCACTGTCGATCGAAGACCGGCTACAGCTTGCTGCACGAGCCGCCGCCGAGGACGCAGAACTTGGCGCAGTGCGGGTGGTTGAGCTTCACCGCGCCGAACGCATCGGCGAGCGTCTCGCCCATCTCGAACCTGGCGTCGTAAGGCAACAACGTGCACGAGACGACGGCCGGCCGCTCGGCGCCCTTGCGTTTAACGACCATGCGCGACGTGGCGCACATGATCGACTGAGGCGCGACGCCGAGGATGTCCCAGCACTTCTCGGTGATCTCGGGCACATCCACGCGCGCGTCCATCTCGGGAAACAGCACCAGCGCGACCGGGTCGTGCGCGTCGACCGGGATCGCGTGCTCGGCGAACAGGCGCGCGTAGCCCTTGCGCAGCTCGGCTTCGGACTCGTCCCAGTAGGTGCGGCCGGCGACGTTCAGCCTGAAGCCGTTGCGCGCCAGCCAGCCGAGGCCCTCGATCGTCGGTTTCCACGAGCGCGCGCCGCGCTCGATCTCGTGCAGCGTCGGGGTGTAGTGATCGAGCGAAACGCGGATCGCGAGCGCGTCGCCGTAACGCCGGCGAAGGTCGATCAGCGGCGCCGCGAGCTTCATCATCGGGCGCATCGCGTTGGTCAGCACCAGGGCGCGGAAACCGCGGCCGAGCGAATCCTCGAGCATGGCGACGATGTCGCGGTTCATGAACGGCTCGCCGCCGGTGAAGCCGATCTCCTCGGCGCCCAGCCCCTCGCGCTCGATCTCGCCGAGGA
>JACZUY010000073.1 GCA_022572945.1 Pseudomonadota bacterium | reverse complement strand
CGGCCACGGCGGGCGGCTGACGGTTCAGGTTCCGCCGGCCGATGGCGGTGTCACCGACGAGCGCGTCGCCGCGGTGGTCGCGATGTTGCGTCGCACCGCGGGCGTCGCCGCCGCGCGGCCGCTCGCCGACGACGAGATCGCCGCCTTGCTCGAACCCTGGCTCGGCAAGGGCAACGTCATCGCCGACCTGCCGGTGCCCAGGCTCGTCGACGCGGTGCTGGCGCCGGGCGCGCGGCCCGACGTTCGCGCCCTCGAGCTTCGCCTGCAGGCGGCGGCGCCGGGCGCGCGCGTCGACGACCACGGGCAATGGCTCGATCGCCTGGCGTCGGCGGCGCGCGCCTTGCAGACCGTGGCCGTGACCGTGGTGGCGGCGATCGGCCTTGCCGCCGCCGGCACCGTGGTGTTCACCACGCGCACCAGCCTCGCGGTTCACCAGGAGACGATCGAGGTGCTGCACCTGATCGGCGCGCACGACGCCTTTGTCGCCCGCGCGTTCGAGCGCCAGGCTTGGTCGCTGGGGCTGCGCGGCGGGCTCATCGGCCTTGGCCTGGCGGCATTGACCGTGGTCGTTCTGCGACAGCTCTGGGGCGGCCTCGACGCCGCGCTCTTGCCGCGGCTCAGCCTGAGCCCGATGAATCTGGCGGCGCTCGCCGTGTTGCCCGTCGCCAGCGGGCTGATCGCCATGGTGACCGCGCGTCTCACCGTGCTGCGGGTGCTCGCGCGGATGCCTTGATACCGACGATCATGGGAGGCTGTGGCGGTGGTGCGATGTTCCCGACTGTGGGGCGCGATCCGGCGGCGAGGCGGCGGCCGATGAGGTACGGGCGCCCGCGCCGGCGCGCCACCCGCGTCGCCCGCGCGGCGGTCGCCCTGGCGTTCGCCGGCGTGGCCGGCTGGAGCGCGGGATTCGCGTGGTTCATGGCGCAGATTCCCCGCCAGGTGGAGGATCCGGTCACCGTCACCGACGCCATCGTCGTGCTCACCGGCGGCGCCGGCAGGCTCGGCGAAGGGCTCGCGCTGCTGGCCGAGGGGCGCGCCTCGAAGCTGTTCGTCTCGGGGGTTTACCGGGGGGTCGACGTGGCCGAGATCCTGCGCGTCTCGCGCCAGGCGCCCGAGGCGCTCGAATGCTGCGTCGAGCTCGGCCACAGCGCCGCCGACACCGAGGGCAACGCGCGCGAGACCGCCGCGTGGATGGCCGCCGAGGGGTTCGCGTCGCTGCGCCTGGTGACCGCCAGCTACCACATGCCGCGCGGCGCGGCCGAGTTCCGCCACGCCATGCCGGGCGTGCGGGTGGTGCCGCATCCGGTGTTTCCGGAGCGGGTCCGCGTCGACGCCTGGTGGCGCTCGCCCGGCACCGCCGCGCTGCTCGCCGGCGAGTACATCAAGTACCTCCTCACCCTGGCGCGGCCGGCGCGGGCGGTGGCCGAATGATCGTCCTCCGCTCGGCGCTGTTCAACCTGCTGTTCTTCGGCTTCACCGTGGTCGTGGCGGTGGCGCTCGCGGCGCCGCTCCCCTACCGGCGGATCAACGCGCGCCGCGGCGTGGCCTTCTGGGCGCGCGGCGTTGGGTGGCTTCTCGAGCGGGTGGTCGGGATCGAGACCGAGGTCCGCGGCGCCGAGCACATCCCCCGGGGCCCCGCCATCGTCGCCGCGAAGCACCAGTCGGCATGGGACACGATCATGTTCCACGAAATCCTGCCCAAGCCGGCGTACATACTCAAAGAGGAGCTCAGGCGGATTCCGCTCTATGGCTGGTTGACCCAGGCGATGGGCTCGATCACGGTCGACCGGGCGGGCGGCGGCCGGGCGCTGAAGAAACTGGTGAGCGACAGCCGCGCGGCGCTCGAGAGGGGGCAGCAGCTGGTGATCTTCCCCGAGGGCAAGCGCGGCGCCCCGGGAACCCGCCTCCCGTACCAACCGGGCGTGGCGGCGCTCTACGCCCAGCTCGATGCGGCGGTCGTGCCGGTGGCGCTGAATTCGGGCCTGTTCTGGGGACGCCGCAGCTTCGTCAAGCGTCCCGGCCGCGTCGTCGTCGAGTTCCTGCCGCCGATTCCGCCGGGCCTCGACCGCAGGGAGATGCTCGCCGAGCTCGAGGAACGCATCGAGACCGCAAGCGCCGCGCTCGCCGCCGACGCGGGTTTTGGATGATGATGTGGATCGGCCCGGGGATCGTTCGCCCGGCCCCCGTCGATCGCGGGGAAACGCATGATCAAAACATAATTCCAGATCGGTACGCGATTGCGCCGGGTGTGCGCTCTTGTCGAAACAAAACCGGAACAAGCGGTTGACGGGGCGCTGAACCGGCCCTAAAATCTTGGTTTGTCTGGCTGATTTTGCGACCATCCGCGAGTCACGCCGACCCACGAGCGGAGCTCCGGATGCCCGACATCGCGCCGATTTCGCTGCAGATCTGGGACATGAAGTACCGCCTCAAGCGGAGCGGCGGCACGCCGGTCGACGCCAGCATCGAGGACAGCTGGCGGCGCGTCGCCGGGGCGCTCGCCGCGCCCGAGGCCGAGCCGGCGCTGTGGGCGGAGCGCTTCTACGAGGCGATGACCGATTTCCGTTTCCTGCCCGCGGGGAGGATTCTCGCTGGCGCCGGCTCGGGGCGTTCGGTGACGCTGTTCAACTGCTTCGTCATGGGGACGATCCCCGACGACATGACCGGCATCTTCGAGCACCTCAAGGAAGCGGCGCTCACCATGCAGCAGGGGGGCGGCATCGGCTACGACTTCTCGACGCTCAGGCCCAAGGGCGCGCCGGTCGAGGGCGTCGGCGCCGACGCCTCGGGTCCGCTCTCGTTCATGGACGTGTGGGATTCCATGTGCCGAACGATCATGAGCGCCGGCTATCGGCGCGGCGCGATGATGGCGACGATGCGCTGCGACCACCCCGATATCGAGGCCTTCATCGACGCCAAGCGCGAGCCCGGGCGCTTGCGCATGTTCAACCTTTCGGTGCTGGTGACCGACGCGTTCATGGCGGCGGTGAAGGAGGACCGCGCCTGGGAGCTCAAGTTCAACGGCGTCACCGACAGAAGCGTCGCCGCGCGCGAGCTGTGGGACAAAATCATGCGCGCCACCTTCGCCTACGCCGAGCCCGGGGTGATCTTCATCGACCGCGTCAACCGCCGCAACAACTTGGCGTATGTTGAAACTATTTACGCAACCAATCCTTGCGGCGAGCAGCCGTTGCCGCCGTACGGCGCGTGCCTGCTCGGCTCGGTGAACCTCGCGCGGCTGGTGAACGCGCCGTTCGAGGCCGAGGCGGCGCTCGACCTCGACGCGCTCGATGCGCTCGTGCGCACCGCCGTGCGCATGCTCGACAACGCCATCGACGTGTCGAAGTTTCCGCTCGAGGCCCAGGCGCAAGAGGCGCGCGCCAAGCGGCGCATGGGGCTCGGGGTCACCGGGCTTGCGGATGCGCTGATCATGTGCAACGCGCGCTACGGCGGCGAGCGCTCGCTCGAGCTGGTCGCCGAATGGATGCACCGCTTCCAGCGCGCCGCGTATCTGGCGTCGGCCGGGCTCGCGGCCGAGAAGGGGCCGTTCCCGCTGTTCGACGCCGAGGCGTATCTCGCCGGCGAGGCGGTCGCGGCGCTCGACGCCGACCTGCGCGAGGCGATCCGCGCCGACGGCATCCGCAACGCGCTGCTGACCTCGGTGGCGCCGACGGGCACGGTCTCGCTCCTCGCCGACAACGTCTCCTCGGGCCTCGAGCCGGTGTTCAGCTATGCCTATACGCGCAACATGCTGATGCCCGACGGTGGCCAGCGCGCCGAGGAAGTTAGCGACTACGCGTTCCGCTTGTTCCGCCGGCTGAAGGGCGAGACCGCGCCGCTGCCCGATTCGTTCGTCGAGGTCGAGACGCTGACGCCGCGCGACCATCTGCACATGCAGGCGGCGGTGCAGCGCTACATCGACAGCTCGATCTCGAAGACCATCAACTGCCCCGAGGGCATGTCGTTCGACGACTTCAAGAACATCTACGTCGAGGCCTACGAGCTCGGCTGCAAGGGCTGCACGACGTATCGCCCCAACCCGGTCACCGGCGCGGTGCTCGAGAGCAAGCCGAAGGACGACGAGGCGGCCGCGGCGCGCCAGGCCGAGCTGCCGCTGAAAGAGCCGCCGCCGAGGTCGGAGGACCACTTCGAGGCCGGCGGCGTGGTCTACATGACCCAGCCCCTGAGCCGGCCCGAGACGCTGCCCGGCACGACCTACAAGGTGCGCTGGCCGGAGAGCGACCACGCCATGTACATCACCATCAACGACATCATCAGGGACGGCCGCCGGCGCCCCTTCGAGATGTTCATCAACTCGAAGAACATGGAGCACTACGCGTGGACGGTGGCGCTGACGCGGATGATCAGCGCGGTGTTCCGCCGCGGCGGCGACGTCTCGTTCATCGTCGATGAGCTCAAGGCGGTGTTCGACCCGCGCGGCGGCCAATGGATCGAGGGCCGCTACGTGCCCTCGATCATCGCCGCGATCGGCGACGTGATCGAGCGCCACATGATCGACATCGGCTTCCTGCCGGCGCCCGAGGCGGCGACCCCGGCGGCCGAATCGTTGCGCAAGGCGGCGGGCGACGAGACCCGCGGGAGCCGCTTCCGCACCTGCCCCAAATGCTCGCTGCCCGGCCTCATCCACCAGGAAGGCTGCGACACCTGCACCTCGTGCGGGTATAGCAAGTGCGCGTGAGCGGGGAGCGATAAGCCGACATTGAGGCCGTTTTCGTCCGGTGTTGAGGGGTCATACGGTTTCCGGTTGATTGAGTCCCGGGTGACGTGATTGGCGTCGTCGCCACCACGGATGATGGCGGTGAGGATGGGCGATCATCGGTTGGTTTTGGGGCGCGAGCCGGCCGATTGGGGTCTTGCGGCGCCGGCCGCGGCGCACCCGAAGACGGCGGGTTGTGGAGCGGCCGCAAGGTGGCGGCGTGGACGCCGTCCGATCCGGGCCGGCCGGTGTCGGCGAAGCGCGGGCGCGACGACCCGCACCGTCTGGGGTAAAGCCTGCAGCGGCCGTAATAAGGGGACACAATACTTAATTGCGGCAATTAAGTATTGTGTCCCCTTTATTGCTTTATTGTGTCCCCTTTATTGATGGCGAATGCTTACGGCAACCTCGGCGTCGTCTACAAAACCCGCGGCGACCTCGACCGCGCCGAGGAGCTGTGGGTCAAGAGCCTCGGTTTATTCAAAGAAGTCGGCGCCGCCCGCGCGATCGGATATGTCGAACGCGATTTGACCGACCTCCGCGCCCGGAAGAAATGATTTGACTTACGCGGCTCGTCACCTGGATACCGCTGCTCCGCCGCGTTGACCTCGCGCCGAGCATCCCGGCTTGCCCCAACGTCGACTCGCAAACCATCTGGCGCGCTACATCGGCCGGCGCCCGCGCCGTTCCCTCACCAGCCGCAGGAGCGGGTGCGGCGGTCAGCGGATGACGTCCTTTCCCGTCCACGGCGTGACCGCTCCGTCCGCCGTCATAACCTCAATCTGCACCGCGAAGAACGAGCTCTCGATCACGGTGAACTCGCGGCCCTCGATGCCAAAGCACAGCGAGTTGATCATCTCGTCGGTCTTCTGCCAGTCGCCCCCGACCTTGGCGTACGCATAGTCATCGTACATCCTCGCGGTCAAGCACCCGACGTGATCGCCCTTGACGACGCCGCTCTGCGCCGCGGCGGTGGCGGCGGCCAGCACGACGATCGGCGCAATCGTCCATGAGAGATGTTTCATCGCCACGCCGCCTCGCGTCCAGTCGACCCTTACCGCGTCGAGTATAGCGCGGCCGATCGATAGGGGAAGATATCGCCGTCGATCGATGTCGACCGATCGCGCTTTGGGGGGTCTCGGCGGCGCCGGGCGCCCCATCCCGAGCCGTCGATCCGGGTCGCGTGGTCACGATTTCGCGCAATGCTCAATTATGCTACCGTCTTCGGTGGTTGGGAGGAATCATCCGGGGAATCCCGGTCGAGATCATCGGTTGCCCGCAGAAGCGCGTGGGCCTTTGCTTCGAGGTCCGCGCCGTGCGGTAGTGAGAAATAACGCGCATGTTCCGCCGACTTCAGTCTTGCCACAATGTCGAAGATTTGCGGCTGCTTGCAAAGCAGCGGCTGCCGGGGCCGATCTTTCACTACATCGACGGGGCCGCCGACGACGAAGTCAGCTATCGTCGCAACACCGTGGCGTACGAAGAGTGCGATCTGGTCCCCAACGTGCTCGTCGGCGTCGAGAACATCGACATGTCGGTGACGGTGATGGGCTGCAAGCTGGCGATGCCGATCTTCTGCTCGCCAACGGCCCTGCAACGGCTGTTTCACCACGACGGGGAACGCGCGGTCGCCCGCGCCGCCGAGAAATTCGGCACCATGTTCGGTGTTTCGTCGCTGGGCACGGTCAGCGTCGAGGAAATCGGCGCGATGATCAAAACGCCGAAGATGTTTCAACTCTACTTCCACAAGGACCGCGGGCTGACCAACGCCATGATCGAACGAGTCAAGGAGGCGAAATTCGACGCCCTCGCGCTCACGGTCGACACCATCACCGGCGGCAATCGCGAGCGCGACCTGCGCACCGGATTCACATCGCCGCCGCGCCTGACCCTCAGCAGCTTGGTGAGTTTCGCGTTGCACCCGCTCTGGGCGTTCAACTACTTCACCCATGAGAAGTACGGACTGCCGCAGTTGGAGGGTTACGTAAAGGAAGGATCGAACATCGCAATTTCCGTTGGCGACTATTTCTCCACCATGCTCGATCAGTCGATGAACTGGGACGATGCGGAGGCGGTTCGGAAAAACTGGGGCGGCGAGTTCTGTCTGAAAGGCGTGATGAGCGCGGCGGATGCCCGGCGCGCGGTCGATATCGGCGCGACGGCGATCATGGTCTCGAACCATGGCGGGCGTCAGCTCGACGGCTCGCGCAGCCCCTTCAATCAGATTTCAGAGATTGCAGACGCCGTCGGCGACAAGCTGGACGTGATCTGTGACGGCGGAATCCGGCGCGGCACCCATGTGCTGAAGGCGCTCGCGGCGGGCGCCAAGGCCTGCTCCGGCGGTCGCATGTATCTCTACGCGCTCGCTGCTGCCGGACAGCCGGGGGTCGAGAAGGCGCTGGGCAATATGCGGACGGAGATCGAGCGCGACATGAAGCTGATGGGAGTGACCAAAGTGTCCGACCTCAGCCGAGAGCATTTGCGCTATCGGTAGGCGTCATCCGCTTGGCCCGTGCTCCCTAATTCCGGGCCGCCGCCGTTCGCTCACCAGCCGCAGGAGCGTGTGCAGCGGGCCGTCGGGAATGCCGAGCTCGTCGAGGTGGGCGACGATGTTTTCGAGGTAGTCGCGGTTGTCGCCCGAGGCGCCGTGGCCGGCGAGAATGATGTCCGCGGCGCGGCCGGGCGCGAGCTTGCCGGCGTACTGCGCGTGGCCGCGGTCGGCGACGTAGGTATACGCCTCGACGCGCCCGGCGCGAACGTTGACCGGAACGACGCGCCGGGTATAGACGCCGGTCACCAGCTCGCGCGTATCCAGATAGTCGAGCGCCGCCCGGGCGTCGGCCGCGGCGACCCGGTAGGCGCGCCCGCGGCACGAGCCGCCGCGGTCGAGGCCGACCACCAGGCCCGGCCGTTCGGGGGTGCCGCGGTAGCGCACCGAGCGAATGCAGAACGCGCGATGGTAGCCGCGCAGCAGCGCCGGCTCGGCCGCGCGATAGGAAAACCCCGGCCGCCACATCAGCGAGCCGTAGCCGAACACCCAGATGTCGCCGTCGGCTAATGAGGCTGGGACCGGGTCATCGCTGGCATTGCTCATGGTGTGGCCCGGCGAATGGTGCGCCGGTCTTGTTACCGCGCCCGCGCACCGCGCGCAAGCCGCCGCCGGCCGCGCTCGACCCTATCCCGCCGGCGGTCTATAACGGCGGGCGATCCGTCCCTCCCGGCTGTTGTGCATGCGATACCGCCCGGCCCACGTCCTCGCCGCCATGATCGTTGCATTGCTCGCGGCAGTGGTCGGCTATACCGCCTACTGGTTCGTCGCGGCGGCGGCGTTGCGCGACGGCATCGAGGCGTGGGCCGCCGGGCGGCGCGCCGAGGGGTACACGGTCGGGTACGACGCGCTTGCGGTCTCCGGATTTCCGGCGCGCCTCGCGGTCGAGATCGCGGCGCCGCGTGTCGGCCGGTCCGATGAGCGCTTGGCGTGGACCTGGAGCGCCGACCGGCTCGCCGCCGCGGCGCGTCCCTGGGCGTTCGACGAGATCACGGTCACGCTTTCGGGAACCCACCGCGTGCGCTATCGGCGCGGCGGGGGCGAAGAGCGCGCGATAACCGCGGACATCGAGTTCGGCGTCGCGCGCGTGCATCTGACCGCGGGCGCGGCCCGGCGGGTCACCGTGGCGATGACCGGCATCGTCGCGGCGACGCCGGGGGGAACGCTGCGGATCGCGCGCCTCGACGCCGCGGGCGAGCGCGAATCGGAATCGTCGCTTCGCGTCAACGTCGACGTCCAGGGCGTGACGCTGCCGTCGGGCGGCGTGCTGGGGCCCGAGATCTCCGCCGCCTCCGCCGCGGCGACGGTGTTGGGCGCGGTGCCCCAGGCGCTGTCCCGCGCCGCGCTCCTCGCCTGGAGCCGGGGCGGCGGAATCGTCGAGCTCGAAGCACTGTCGATACGCTGGGACGGGCTCGGCGTGCACGCCGCCGGGACGCTCGCGCTCGACGACCGGCTCCGTCCGCAAGCGGCGCTCGCCGCCGAGATCACCGGCTACGCGGCGGTGCTCGAGGCGCTCGCCCAGGCCGGCGCCATGAAGGCCCGCGACGCCGCGTTCGCCACCACCTTCCTCAACCTGATGGCGAAGACCGGCGCCGACGGCGAGCGGCTGCTGTCGGTGCCGCTCACGGCGCAAGACGGGATGCTCTTCGTCGGCCCCCTGCCGCTGGTGAAACTCGCCCCGATCTTGCCCGAGTAGGGGGTCGCCTAAGCCTGTTTGGCCTCGATCACGCCGCGGCGGATCGCGCGGGTTCGGGTGAACGCGTCCTCGAGCACCGCGCCCTCGCCCCGCCGGATGGCGCGCTGCAATGCGGTCAGGTCTTCGTTGAAGCGCCCCAGCACCTCGAGCACCGCGTCACGGTTGTTGAGGAAAACGTCGCGCCAAAAGATCGGATCCGAGGCGGCGATGCGGGTGAAGTCGCGGAACCCGGCGGCGGAGAACTTGACGACCTCCTTTTGCAGGTGGTTTTCGAGGTCGGTGGCGGTGCCGACGATGGTGTAGGCGATGAGGTGCGGCAGGTGCGAGGTGATCGCCAGCACCTGGTCGTGGTGCGCGGCATCCATCACCTCGATCGTGCTTCCGGCGCGGCGCCACAACTCGGCGACGCGCTCGACCGCGCCCTCGTCGGCGCCGGGCGGCGGCGTGAGAACGCACCAGCGCCCCTCGAACAGCTCGGCGAAGCCCGATTCAGGACCCGAATGCTCGGTGCCCGCGATCGGATGGCCGGGCACGAAGTGCACGCCCTCGGGCATGTGCGGCGCGACGTCGCGGATCGCGCACGACTTGACCGAGCCGACATCGGTGACGATCGCCCCCGGCTCGAGCCGTGGCGCGATCTGTTCGGCAATCGCGGCGTAGACGCCGAGCGGCGTCGCCAGAACCACCAGATCGGCGCCCTCGACCGCCGCCGCCGGGTCGGTGGTGTAGCTGTCGGCGAGCCCCAGCTTGCGCGCCTTGGCCAGCGTTTCCCCGGTGCGCGCGCAGGCGGAGATGTGACGGGCCAGGCCCTCGCGCCGCACCACGCGGGCGAGCGACGAGCCGATCAGCCCGAAGCCGATCATTGCGATCCGTTCGAAAAGCGGTGCTTGAGACATTGTTGCTAACCCATGAATTCGGCGAGCACGGCGACCGCGGCGCGCATGTCTTTTTCGAGGCCGACGCTGATGCGCAGGCAGTCGGGCAAGTGATAGGCGCCGAGGGTGCGCGGAATGATGCCGCGGCGCATGAGATAGGCGTTCGCCGCTTCGGCGTTGCTGTCCGGTCCCGCGGGAAACCGGACCAGCACGAAGTTGGCGACGCTGGGATAGACGGTGAGGCCGAGCTTGACAAGTTCGTTCGTGAACCATGGCAGCCACTCGTCGTTGTGGCGCCGCCCGGCCTCGGTGTGACCGGCGTCGGCGAGCGCCGCTTCGCCGGCGGCGAGCGACGGGGCGGTGACGTTGAATGGCCCGCGCACCCGGTTGAGCACGTCGGCCACCGCCGGCGGGCAGTACGCCCAGCCGAGACGCAACCCGGCGAGTCCGTAGATCTTGGAGAAGGTGCGCGTGACGACGACGTTCTGATACGCCTCGACGAGCTCGAAGCCGGCGCTGTAATCGGCGGCGCCGACGTATTCGGCATACGCCGAATCGACCACCAGCAGCGCTTCCTCGGGCAGCCCTTCGCGCAGTCGGCGGACCTCGCCGGCGGGAAGGTAGCTGCCGGTCGGGTTGTTGGGGTTGGCGAGAAAAACGACGCGGGTGCGCTCGGTCGCGCGCGCGATCAGGGCGTCGACGTCGGCGATGAATTGGGGTTCGGGCGCGGTCACCGGCCGCGCCCCGGCGGAGCGCGCGGCGATCGGATAGATGAGGAAGCCATACTCGCTGTAGAGCACCTCGTCGCCCGCTTTGGCGTAGGCGCGCGCGAGCAGCGTCAACAGCTCGTCGGAGCCGTTGCCGCAGACGATGCGCCCGGCGTCGATCCCGTGTTTCGCGCCAAGCGCGGCGCGCAGTGCGCTGGCGCCGCCGTCGGGGTAGCGGTG